>DASPIV010000564.1:0-2391 GCA_035628955.1 Bordetella sp. | reverse complement strand
TGCTCGACTCCCAGCTTGCCGCACAGGCGCGCCTGGTTGCGGCGCGCCAGGTCGGTGACCATGCCCCAGTCGTAGGTGAAGGTCAGGGGCGTCATGCCGAATTCTTCTACCAGCAGATGCAGGCCGTAGCTGCTGTCGCGCCCGCCGCTGAACGAGACGATGCAATCGGGTTCGCCGTTGCCCTTGCGGTACTTGGCCAGCTCTTGCTCGAGCGCGTCGCGGCCGCGCATCTTGCGTTCTACGTGGTTGTGGCAGTAGTTGCATACCCCGTGTTCATCGAACTTGATGAACGGCATGGTCTCGGGCAGCACGCAGCGGGTGCAGCGGCGCATGTTGCGCCAGCGTTCAATGATCTTGTCCTGGTGCGAGCGCACGCGCCGCGGCGCGGCGGTACGCGCCGGAGCCGCGGCCGCCAGGGCCGGGCTTTCCGGCGTGGCCCATGCGAACGGTTCGGATACCGTGGCGTCGGTTACGTTGATCAGCACGCCGGTGCCCGCGCGCACCTGGGTGATGGCAATCGTTTTCTTGATGGGGGCGGGCAGTTCGGCCGCAATGCGCCGCGCGATGCTCAGTTCCGAACAGAAGAACGTGAACTGGGACGATGCGTCATGGCCGATGTACAGCGAACCGGTGTTGGTCGCCAGCAGCATCTGGTCGTGGCCCGCATGCAGCACGGCAAGCGAAGCCTCGCCATAGATTTCGGCGAAGACTTCGGCGCAGGCTTGCGTCAGCGGTACGCCCTGGCGGGTCAGGTCGTCCAGCCGGGCCGAGATGATTTCGGTGTCGACATCGGCCGTGCGCACCAGGTGCGGATGCCTGGCCCACAGTTCGGCCTGGTTGACGATGATGCCGTTGTGCACGCATACCACCGCGCCGGTGCGCACCGGCTGGTTGTTGGCATCGATGCCCTGCAGGCCATTGGTCACCAGGCGGGCATGGCCGATGGCGGCCAGCGGGCTGATGCCGCCGGCCTTGGCGGTGTCCTGCGCCACTTCGCCCAGCGTGACTTGGTAGTCGTCCGATTTCAGCAGGTCGGATGCCGGCACGGCCTTGCGCAGGATGCGAATGTCATCGCCGGTGGCGAAGGCGACGCCAGCGGCTTCCTTGCCGCGCGATTCCGACAGCAGGAAAAGCTGCCGCAGTATCTGCTGATAGTCGTTCAGCGGAAGCGCACCGGCGCCGACGCGCCCCGAAACCAATCCAAAGATCCCACACATTTAGCAATTGCTCCGATCAGGTGTTCAGTACCTTGTTGTCTTCGTAGTCCAGCCACATGGCGAACACGCTGGCCTGGAAGCCCATGCTGGTCAGGAAGAACCACGACAGCATGGTGATTTCCGGCACGCTGCCCTGGGTTATCCAGAGCGCCAGCAAACGCAGGAAGAACAGGGCCGACAGGCCGAGCATGGCGAAGCCGGCGGCATAGAACATGACCAGAGGATGGAAATTCCGGATGATGTACTTTTCTTTCAGGCGCCAGAAGAACAGCTTCACGATCAGCCAGCCGATGGTGAAGATGACCTTGCGAACCCGGATGCCCGAGCGCTCGCCGACGTTGTAGACGGGCTCGACCGGCACATCCTTGACGCGAAAGCCGTGCACGTTCAGCTTGACCAGCAAATCATTGGGCTGGCCGTAGCGCTTGTACATGGTCTGCCACGGAATGGCGGCCAGGGCGGCCTTGTTGATGGCCGTGTAGCCGGTTTGGGAATCGGCCACTTTCCAGTAGCCTGATGCGATCTTGGTCAGCAGCGACAGCGCGGCATTGCCGAAGTAGCGCACTTTCGGGATCTTGCGGAAGGCATCGCCCGTGACCAGGCGATTGCCCTTGGTGTAGTCGGCCACATTGTCCACGACCGGGTCCAGCAGGGCGGGCAGGTCGGCCGGATTCATCTGGCCATCGCCGGCCATGACCACGGCGATGTCCGAGCCGTTGTCGCGGGCCCACTCATAGCCCGACGCAATCGCGCCGCCCACGCCCTGGTTCTTTTCGTGCTCGATGAGCACGACGCGAGGGTGATCGACTTGGTATTGCCTGACCACATCACCCGTGCGATCAGGGCTGCAGTCATTGATGATCACGATATCGTCAATAAAGTCGGGCATCGTGGTAATGACGCGCCCGATCTGCGTTTCCTCGTTGTGCGCGGGAACGACGACGGTGATGCGATGATTTCGGTACATGGAAACAGGAGGGTGCGAGCCTGCCGCGGCGATACTGCCAGCCGAGGCGGGGCGTGGATGAAAGAGGGCTACGTGCACGCCGCGGGCGTGGCCCAGGGCAGGCGACGCCTATAGTAACCGCTGACATGGCACTATTTTGCTTGATCGCTGCGGCCGCAACGCCCGACACGCAGGTTTATGCCGCATTCGGCCCTAAATGTTGCCAAG
>DASPIV010000563.1:0-16166 GCA_035628955.1 Bordetella sp. | reverse complement strand
CCCATCAAGGTCATCGTGCCCTACACCCCGGGCGGCGCCACCGACACCGTGACCCGCATCGTCATGGACAAGCTGTCGGAACGGCTGGGCCAGAACATCATCATCGAGAACCGGCCTGGCGCCAACAGCACGCTGGGCTCGTCCATCGCGGCCAAGGCCGAGCCCGATGGCTACACGTTCCTGAGCATATTGCCCGCCTATGTGATCAGCACCCACCTGTACAAGCTGTCGTATTCGCCGTCGCAGCTCGAGCCGGTCGTGCACATGGCCGACCTGCCGCTGTTCCTGTTTGTCAGCAAAGAGCTGCCCGTCAACAGCCTTGCCGAGCTGGTGGACTATGGACGCAAGCATCCCGACACGCTGACCTACGCATCCAGCGGCACGGGGTCCAGCGCCCACCTGACCGGCGCCGATTTCGCGCTGCAGGCCAAGCTGAAGATGACGCACGTGGCCTACAAGGGCAGCGCCCCCATCCTGGCCGACCTGCTGGCCGGCCGGGTATCGATGGTGTTCGACCCGGTGCTGGTGCCCATGCAGTACGTCAAGCAAGACAAGCTGAAGGTGCTGGCCTTTACCGGCAAGAAGCGCTGGCCCAGCGAACCCGGCGTGCCCACCATGGAAGAAGCCGGCTTCCCCGGCTTCGTGACCGGATCGTGGGTCGGCCTGCTGGCTCCGGCCGGTACGCCCGGGCCGATCGTCGATCGCATGGCTCGCGAGATCAGCGCCATCGTGCATGAACCCGACGTCACGCAGAAATTCCTGGATGCCGGCTTCCTGCCCACCGGCAGCACGCCGGCGGAATTCGCCGAACTGATGCGCACCGATTCGGATCGCTATGCGAAGATCATCAAGGAAGCCCACATCACCGTGAATTGACCGCAGGTGCGCACATGATCGATAAATTCGTGGCCTCGGCCAGCGAGGCCGTCGCCGATATCCACGATGGGGCCACGCTGCTGGTCGGCGGCTTCGGTGGAGCCGGGATGCCCACCGACCTGATCGATGCCCTGATCGAGCAGGGTGCGCGCGAACTGACGGTCGTCAACAACAACGCCGGCAACCACGAAACCGGCCTGGCGGCCCTGATCAAGGCCAGACGCGTGCGCAAGATGATCTGCTCGTTTCCCAAGGCCTCGCATTCGTGGGTATTCGACGACCTGTACCGGCGCGGCCTGATCGACCTGGAATGCGTACCGCAAGGCACCATCGCCGAACGCCTGCGCGCCGCGGGGGCCGGACTGGGCGGCTTCTACACGCCGACCGCATACGGCACAGAACTGGCCGCCGGCAAGGAAACCCGCGAAATCAACGGGCGCCAGTATGTGTTCGAGCTTCCCCTGCACGGCGACTTCGCGCTGGTGCAAGCCGACCGCGCCGACCGCTGGGGCAACCTGACCTACCGCATGAGCGCGCGCAATTTCGGGCCGGTGATGTGCATGGCGGCCGCGACCACCATCGTGCAGGCGCGCCAGCGTGCCGAATTGGGCGAATTGCCGCCCGAGGCCATCGTGACGCCAGGCATTTTCGTACACCGGGTGGCGGTGGTGGCCAATCCGGCCTTTTCCAGTTGAACGGCCATGAGCGCAACCCCCGGCTTCCAGCCCCTGACCCGCGAGCAACTGGCGCGCCGCGTGGCGCATGACATTCCAGAGGGCAGCTACGTCAACCTGGGCATCGGCATGCCGGTCCTGATCGCGGCCCACCTGCCCCCCGGCCGCGAGATCGTGCTGCACAGCGAGAACGGCATTCTGGGCATGGGCCCGCCCCCCGCACCCGAGGCCGCCGACCGCGACCTGATCAACGCCGGCAAGCACCCCGTGACGCTGCTGGCGGGCGGCGCATTCTTCCATCATGCCGACTCGTTCGCCATGATGCGCGGTGGCCACCTGGACATCTGCGTGATGGGCGGCATGCAAGTGTCGGCCACCGGCGACCTGGCCAACTGGTCGCTGGGCCGCGCCGGCGAGCCGCCCGCGGTGGGCGGCGCCATGGACCTGGCGGTGGGCGCGCGGCAGGTCTACATCATGATGGAACACAACACCAAAGACGGCACACCCAAAATCGTGCAGCGCTGTACCCTGCCGCTGACCGGCGCAGGCGTGGTCAGCCGCGTCTACACCGACCTGGCGGTGATCGACGTCACGCCCGGGGGGCTGGTGGTCCGCGATATGATCGATGGCCTCACCTTGCAAACGCTGCAGTCGCGCACCGGTGCGCCGCTGCGCGCCGCCTGATGCGCAATCCACCACCTCCGCCCGATTACGCCGCGCCGCTGCCCGCCGACGAGCACCCCGACCGCTTTCGCGGCGATCCGGATTTCATGCTGACGCTGTCGCGCGGCCTGCGCGTGATCCGTGCCTTCGGCGAACGCCGCTACCCGCAGACCGCCGCCGACCTGAGCCGGCGCGCGGGGCTGCCGCGCGCCGTCACGCAGCGCTGCCTGCATACCTTGATCCGCCTGGGTTTCGCCGAGCAGCAGGGCCGCCACTACGTGCTGACGCCGCTGATCCTGAGCCTGGGCCACGCGTATTTCTCGTCCACGCCTTTTGTGTCGCTGGCGCAGCCGGTGCTGCAAGATCTGAGCGCGGCCGTGAACGAAACCTGCGCGCTGGCCATCATGGAAAGCAACGAGGTGCTGTACCTGGCGCGCTCGGAAGTGCACCGCATCCTGGCCACCACGCTGGGCCTGGGCAGCCGCCTGCCAGCCTATTGCACCACCATCGGACGCGTCATGCTGGCGCAGCTGCCGCCCGTCGCGCTCGACCGCTATTTCGACACCGTTGAACTGGCACCTTATACCGAGTTCACCGAGACTTCGCCGGTACGGCTGCGCGAAATCATCGCTCGCGTGCGCGAACAAGGCTACGCGGTGGTAGACCAGGAAATCGAACTGAACGTGCGCGCCATCGCCGTGCCGGTGCGGGCCGCCAGCGGCCGCGCCTGCGGCGGCTTGAACGTCAGCGTGAAGTCATCGCGCGTACCGCTGGCGCGACTCACCAGTGAGTTCCTGGCGCCCATGCAAGCCGCCGCCGATCGGCTCGGCCAGTTCCTGGTGCTGTAAAACGGCCCGGGGGGAACAGGGCGGGCGTCGGGCGCTCAGGCCGGGATTGCCAGCTAAGTGCCCGGCAACCCGCTGGTATCCATCTCGAATGCGGCGGCCGCCCTTCCGATGCGGTCGTTGACCGCCCGCCAGGCATCGTCGACCGGCGGGCTTTGCACCAGGATGCGCTCGTAGCCGCCCATGTCCAGCTCCCGCAGCATGGCATACAGCGCCTGCGCATAGCGGTCCGGATCATCGGATACCGGATGCCAGGCCACCCGCGTATCCAGCCCCGCAGGCGCCGGGCCGAATGCGACTATCGCCACGCGGCCAGCGGGCAGGCCATGGCCGTGCGCGGCGTCGGCCAGGCGCCGCGGCGACGCCAGTTCCAGCGGGGTATGCGGAGCATAGTGCGCCTTCAGCGTGCCCGAGGCGCGCGGCGCCGCGGCGTCGGGCATGCCCACCGGCACGCCCAGCACCGCCTCGAGCTGGGCGTGCGTGACATGGCCGGGACGCAGCAGCACCGGCCCCACGCCCTGCCCCAGCCGCGACAGATCGATGATGGTGGACTCGATGCCCACCTGCGCCGGCCCGCCATCCAGTACCGGCATGCCTTGCGCCACTTCTAGCGCAAACTCGCCACGCACGTGTTCGGCCTGGGTGGGCGACACGTGTCCGAACTTGTTGGCCGACGGCGCGGCCACCCCACCTTGTTTGCCCGGCTTGCCGGCTGCGAAGGCGCGCAGCAGCGCCTGCGCGACAGGATGCGAAGGGCAGCGCAAGCCGATGCTGTCCTGCCCGCCGCTGACCGCCGCCCCCACGTGCGGCGCGCGCGGCAGGATCAGCGTCAGCGGGCCGGGCCAGAATGCGTCGATCAGGCGTTGCGCCTGGGCTGGAACATGGCTGGCCCAATAGCCCAGGTCGGCCTGCGGCGCCACGTGCACGATGACCGGATGGTTCGATGGCCGGCCCTTGGCCGCGTAAATGCGCGCCACGGCCTGCGGATTCTCGGCATCGGCGCCCAGGCCGTAGACGGTTTCAGTGGGAAACGCCACCAGTTCGCCCGCCAGCAGCCGTTGGGCGGCACTGGCGATCGCGGTGGCATCGGGCAAAGCGGACGATGGCGCGGACATCGCTTTTATTCGGGCGCAGCCATGCCCAACGCCGCCGCGACGCGCGCGGCATCGCCGCGGGCCTGCTCCAGCGTGGCGGCCACCATGGTCACATGGCCCATCTTGCGGCCGCGCCGGGGCTCGCGCTTGCCATACAGATGCAGCTTGGCGGACGGCACGGCCAGGGCGCCAGCCCAATCGGGTTCGCGCGGCGCAGTCGCGTCCGCCTCGAACCAGATGTCGCCCAGAATGTTCAACATCATGGCCGGCGCCAACAGCGCCGTGCTGCCCAGCGGCAGGCCGGCCATTGCGCGTGCTTGTTGTTCGAACTGGCTGGTGACACAGGCATCGAGCGTGTAATGGCCGCTGTTGTGCGGCCGCGGGGCGATCTCGTTGACCACCAGGCTGCCATCGGCCAGCACGAAGAATTCCACGCACAGCACACCGTGATAGCCCAGCCCGCGCGCAATGGCGCGCGCCGCCTCGGTGGCCTGCGACTGCCGCCGCGCATGGGCGGCATCGCCGTCGGCGGCCGCCACGGTGGATATCGCCAGGATGCCGTCGCGATGCAGGTTGCGCGCCACCGGAAACACCACGTCTTTGCCATCGAAGCCGCGTGCCAGCACGACCGAAATTTCGTAGTCCAGCGGCATCAGGGCTTCAAGTACGCACGCCACGCCCCCGAATTCGGCATAGGCGGCCAACGCGCCGGTGCGCGTAGCCACGCGCGCCTGGCCTTTGCCGTCGTAGCCCAGGCGAGCCACTTTCAGAATGCCGGGAAACAGGCTGTCGGGCGCGTCGTGCAGATCTTGCGCGGCGCGAATGGCGGCGTGTGGCGCCACCGGAATGCCTTGCGCGGCAATGAAGGTTTTTTCTGCGATGCGGTCCTGCACGATGGCCACGGCCTCGGCCGCCGGGCTGACCCGGCATTGGGCGGCCAGCGCGCGCAGACTGTCGGCCGGCACGTTCTCGAATTCGGTGGTTACGGCGCGGCAAAGCTGCGCCAGCTCGGCCAGGCCGGCCGCGTCATCGTAGGCGGCCTGTATATGCCGGTCGGCCACCATGGCCGCCGGACCGTCGGCGGCCGGGTCGAGCACGGCGACGCGATAGCCCAGGCTTTGCGCGGCGTGGCAGAACATGCGGCCCAGTTGGCCGCCGCCCAGCAAGCCCAGCCAGCCGCCGGGCGCGATCATGAAGGAATCAGTAGATGAAGTCATACGGATAGCGCGGCCGATGGCGGCCGCGTGGCAAGGTCAGGGCTGCGGGGGTACGGCCATGTTGCGGGCCGTCTCGGTCTGGCGCGCGCGAAACGCCACCAGTTGGCGATGCAGTGCATCGTCGGTGGCGGCCAGCGTGGCGATGACATGCAGCGCCGCATTGGCCGCGCCCGCCTCGCCGATGGCGAAAGTGGCCACCGGCACGCCCTTGGGCATTTGCACGATGGACAGCAGCGAATCTTCGCCGCGCAGGTATCTGGACGGCACGGGCACGCCAAACACCGGCACTTCGGTCAGGGCAGCCATCATGCCAGGCAAGTGAGCCGCGCCCCCGGCTCCGGCAATGATGCCGCGCAGGCCACGCGAGCGCGCCGCGGCGCCGTAGTCGGCCATGTCCTGCGGCATGCGATGGGCCGAAATGACGCGGGTTTCGTGCGGCACGCCGAATTCCTCCAGCATGGCCACGGCGTGTTTCATGATGTCCCAGTCGCTGGAAGAACCCATGATCACGCCTACCACGGGAGTGGCCGGCGCAGATGCGGATAAAGTAGTCGTCATGGCAGAGTCGGCAAGACAGAGAACGGGCGGACCCCGCGCCGCGGCGCGGATGGCGGGAAGCCCGGTATTTTACCTGTCCTGGCCGCGGGGCGGCCCGGCGCGCCTACAAGCCGCTGCCGCCAGACTGCCCGGCGGGCGCGGCGATGCTGCCCGGGCATGCTCCCAGGCCGCACTCCAGCGACGTGACCGCCACATTGGCCAGGATGGCCAGCAGGAACAGCCCCATGACCACCAGGGCCGGCAACGCTACCGGTTTCTTCAGGGCGTTGTCGCCCCATTTGCGGTCTGCGGCCAGCATCAGCACGCAGAACACCAGCAACGCGCAGAACGCCAGGAACGACCACGAATACACGGGCATGCCCAGCAGGGGCGGACCCGCGGGCAGCGCGTCCGGGCCCGCCTGCGCCACCAACTGGTTGCCACCCGCCACCAGCCCGCCCAGCGATGCCGCGATCACCATGGCGTAATGCAGCGGCGAAGGCCCCAGCCGGATATTCAGCAACAGCCCCACGCCTGCCATGACGAAGGCAGCGCGCTGCAGCAGGCAAAGCGGGCAAGGTGCGGCATCGAACAGCAATTGCCAGGCGAACGCAACATACAGCAGGATACTGATGCCGAGCAGCACCAGCGTGTTGACGATGCGCGAACCCCGGGCGGGGTTCAGCGAGAAGATCACGCTCATTCGGGCCGGCCCTACAGGGCCAGCACGAAGGGTTCGGCCAGGTGCAGCCGCGCACCGGCCACGAATATCAGCAGCGTGGCCAGCCACAGCGCGAAGCACGGGCGACGCTTGCCTAGCATGCCGTACCACGCCGCCAAGGCGCTGGTCAGAAAGGGCAACATCATGATCATGCGATCGATCCTCCGGAGGTCGATCGTTACGATACGAAATATTGCGTTGCGCTGGCGGGCAAACAAGGCGGATAAACCGCCCTATTTCGCCCAATTGGCCGGTATCAGGCCATCAGCCTGTCGAGCGCCTCGCGGTACTTGGCGGCGGTTTTCTGCAGCACTGCTTGCGGCAGGCGCGGGGCCGGCGGGGTCTTGTCCCAGGCCTGGGTTTCCAGCCAGTCGCGCACGAACTGCTTGTCGAATGACGGAGGGCTGATACCCACGCGGTATTCATCGGCCGGCCAGAAACGCGACGAATCCGGCGTCAGCACTTCATCCATCAGGTACAAAGTACCGTCGTCGTCCAGGCCGAATTCGAACTTGGTATCGGCAATGATGATGCCCTTGGTGGCCGCGAACTGCGCAGCCTCGGTGTACAGGCGCAGAGTGACGTCGCGGATGCGCGCGGCCATGTCCTGGCCCACTTCGTTCACGACGTGGGCGAAATCGACGTTCTCGTCGTGCATGCCGAATTCAGCCTTGGCCGCCGGCGTGAAAATCGGTTCGGGCAGCTTGCTGGCCTGCTGCAACCCGGCCGGCAGCTGAATGCCGCACAACGAACCGGTGGCCTGGTAGTCTTTCCAGCCCGAGCCGATCAGGTAGCCACGCGCCACGGCCTCGACCAGAATGGGCTTCAGGCGCTTGACCACGACAGCGCGGCCGCGCACCTGCTCGAGTTCGTCGGGCGCCACGACGTCTTCGGGCTGCACGCCGGTGGAATGATTGGGCAGAATATGCGCCAGCTTGCTCAGCCAGAACTCGGTCAGTTCGGTCAGCACCTGCCCTTTGCCCGGGATCGGGTCGTCGAGAATGACGTCGAACGCGGAAATGCGGTCGGTGGCGACGATCAGTAGTTTGTCGTCGCCTACGGCGTACATGTCGCGCACTTTGCCGCGACCCAGTAGCGGCAGGGACTTGATGCTGGATTGATGCAGGGCGGAAGTCACGAATCGGCCTATGGCAAAAATGAGCATAGATTACTGCAAATGGCGGGGGGGCGTGCTTGGCGGGGGGCGTGCTCGGAATGGGGATGGGGTGGGTTGAGTACTTGCACCGCCGCGCGCTGTCTGGGCGGGCGGTGGCGGCGACGTGCGTCGGGCTCGGGCGCATCCAGGCGCCCTCGGCCTGCTACGCAGGCTGCCCCGCCGCCCAGCTCGCCGCCACCGCCCGCCCAGACAGCGCGCGACTGCGTCTGTGTATTTCAAACTACGGTGGTCATTTGACACCGCTGTGAGCGGAAGGGCGCAGCGGCACATCGGTTAGGCTATGCATCATCCCCCGGGATCAGCCCGATCAGGATTCATACATGGCGACATCCACTGCTTTTTCTCCGTTGACCGGCGGCTGCCAATGCGGCGCCGTGCGCTACACCATCACGGCCGAACCCCTGACGGCGGCCACCTGCCATTGCCGCGACTGCCAGTATGCCAGCGGCGGCGCGGCGGCCCATGCGCTGCTTCTGGCGCCCGAAGCGCTGCAAGTGCAGCGGGGCCAGGCGCGTGAACACGCCTACCAGGGCGATTCCGGCAATACGGTAGTACGCAGTTTTTGTCCCGATTGCGGCACGCCGCTGTTCGGGCGTACCGAAGGTGCAGGGTACGTCATCGTGAAAGCGGGGTCGCTGGACGACCCCGCTGTATTCCGCCCGCGCCTGGCGCTATGGACCGATTCGGCGCCGCCCTGGCACCATACCGACCCTGCCCTGCCCAGCTATGGGCGCAACGCGCCGGGCTGACGCGCCGGCGGTCGGCGCTCCGGCGGCCGGCGCCTCCGCCCGGGGCGGCGCCGTGTCCCTGCCGCAGTGTTATTGCACGACCTGGGCCAGCTTGCCAGCGGCGTACTGCTGCGCCATTTCGGTCAGCGGTTGCGGCTTGATCTTGCTGGCATTGCCGGCGGTGCCGAACTGGGTATAGCGCTGCACGCAGATCGCCTTGGCGGCGGCGCGGGCGGGCTTCAGGTATTCGCGCGGATCGAACTTGCCAGGATTCTCGGCGAAGAAACGGCGGATGGCACCCGTCATGGCCAAGCGGATATCGGTGTCGATATTGACCTTGCGCACGCCGAACTTGATGGCTTCCTGGATTTCTTCCACGGGCACGCCATAAGTTTCTTTCATGTCGCCGCCGAATTCGCGGATCTCGGCCAACAGGTCTTGCGGCACGCTGGAGCTGCCGTGCATGACCAGGTGGGTATTGGGCAGGCGCGCGTGGATTTCCTTGATGCGGCCGATCGACAGAATGTCGCCGGTAGGCTTGCGAGTGAACTTGTAGGCGCCATGGCTGGTGCCGATAGCAATGGCCAGGGCGTCGAGCTGGGTCTTGCGCACGAAGTCGGCGGCCTGCTCGGGGTCGGTGAGCAGTTGCTCGCGGGTCATGGTGCCTTCGGCGCCATGGCCGTCTTCCTTGTCACCCATCATGGTTTCCAGCGAACCCAGGCAGCCCAGTTCACCTTCGACCGTGACGCCCACCTTATGGGCCATGTCGACGACCTTCTTGGTGACGTCGACGTTGTAATCGTAGTCGGCGATGCTTTTGCCGTCTTCTTTCAGCGAGCCGTCCATCATGACACTGGAAAAGCCCAGGTCGATGGCGCCCTGGCAAACCTTGGGCGATTGGCCGTGGTCTTGGTGCATGACCACCGGAATGTGGGGATAGGATTCCACCGCGGCCTGGATCAGGTACTTCAGGAAGCCTTCGCCCGCATATTTACGCGCGCCGGCCGAGGCCTGCATGATCACCGGGCTGTCGGTTTCAGCAGCGGCTTCCATGATGGCCTGAACCTGTTCCAGGTTGTTGACGTTGAACGCGGGAATGCCGTAACCGTGCTCGGCGGCGTGGTCGAGCAACTGGCGCATGGAAACTAGGGCCATGGGGTGGTCCTCCTGAATGGCAATGGACTGATGAGATGGAGCCTTGCTGAATAGCGGGATTTTAGCCGGGATTGGAACGGCGTTCCGGGTGGCCTATGTCACGGAAGGTGTCAGCGCCCGCCCGGCGGCGCTACCCGCGCGGCGCTGCCCACGCAGCGCTGGGCACGCGGGGCCGGCCGGGCACGGCCCTGCCACGGCCGCGCACTGGCGCCATCCGCCACCGGCGCCAGTCCGGCGGCGCCCCGGGCACAATCTCAAGTCGTTGACTTATATGAGTAATTCATAACGAATGGGCCGCGGCGCACAGCGCTCAATCGTTGACCGAACAGCCCACCGGCTCGCCCCCGTCGAACTCGACGTCGTAGGTGTGTACATCGTCCCAGGGCAAGGTGAACCACATTTCGTAGCCCTCGCCGGTCTCGTCGAACAGCCACAGGGCGCGCAGCACCGCGCATCCCGCCATGGCTTCGGCGGATTCTTTGGGCAACCATTGCGTCGGATCGATACCCTGTTTCAGCCAATGCTCGGGCGAATAGCTGTCCAACAGGAAATCGGCGGCGGCCAGGACCAGCTCGTCGAGCTCGGCCAGCAACTCGCGCACCTTTTGCGAGGCTTGCGCGCTCGGCGCCTCGCCGTCGGTTTGCACCATGACATGAATGGGCGAGCGGCCCGGGCCAGCCGGTACGTTCTCGGCCGCCCACAGATCGGGAGCCTCGGGATCTTGCGTGAAATTCAGATTTGCCACGATGCAGGCCCTCCGGGCATGAAGCGCCGGCCCGCTGCGCGGGCTGGCAGATGCAGTCCATTTAAACAGAAGGCCGGCGCCCGGCGCCAGCCCCGCCGGCCCGCCGCCACCGCACTCGACTCAAGCCTGGCGTCGGGCCTGGCCGGATGCGGCGTTCCGTCAGGCTGCCGCCGCCACCAGCGGAACGGCACGCGATGCGGCATGGTAATGCGCCGCGAACACCAGCCGCCCCGCCGACCAGGCATGGCTGACCAGCGGCAACTGCCCCACCAGCGCCACCGCCACCAGATCGGCGCGCCGGCCTGCCGCAATGCGGCCGCGGTCGGCCAGGCCGCACGCATCGGCCGGGTTGGCCGTGACCAGCGCCACCGCCTGGGGCAGCGTCAAATCGCTTTGCGCCGCCACCGCGAACGCGGCCGCGATCAGAGTGGACGGCTGGTAATCCGAGCACAGGCAGCTGGCCACCCCGGCGCGCACCGCGTCAATGGCGCGCATCGAGCCGCTCTGGCTCTGGCCGCGCAGCACGTTCGGTGCGCCCAGTATGGTGGGCAGGCCGCAAGACACCGCCGCCGTGGCCGTGTCCAGGTTGATGGGGAACTCGCTCATCGACACACCCAGGTTGCGCATGGTGGCAATGCGCTGCACCGAATCGTCGTCGTGGCTGGCGGTGGGCACACCCAGGCGGCGCGCATGCGCCAACAGCGTCTCGACCCGCCGCGCGGCGCCGTCGCGGGCCTGCAGCTTGGCGCGCGCCGCTTCTTCGGCCTCGTCGCGGCTCATGGCGTGATTGCCCATCATGTATTGCAGATAGGCCTCCAGGGTCTTGAACTGCCCCTGTCCCGGCGAATGGTCCATGACCGACAGCAAGTCCACCACGCCCTCATCCAGCAGGGCCTGCAGCACCGGCATGGCGGTTTCGTCGGTGATCTCGTAGCGGCAGTGCACGCGGTTGTCCACCAGACTGTGGGCGCGGAAAGCATGCAGCGTGCGCGCCACCTGCGAGGCAGTCTGGTTATTGCGCACGCCCCATTCGTTGTTGGCGAACGACAGCGCATGGAATGGCGTGGTGATGCCGGCCGCGGCATTGCGCCGGTCGACCTGGGCCACCGCGAAGTCCAGCGGGAACAGCACGCGCGACCGCGGCTCGGCTTCTTTCTCGATGGCGTCGCAGTGCAGGTCGATCAGGCCGGGCAGCAGCGTCTGGCCTTCCAGATCGACCACTTGCGCGGTACGCGCGCCGTCGGGTTCGATGGCGGCGATAACGCCATCTTCGATCAGGACGGCACTGTCGGACAGCACCATGTCGGGCAGCACGACGCGGGCATGAGTCAGGTACAGGGCGGACATGGCTACTCCAGGACGCCGGCCGCGACGGCCGGCTGTATAGGCAGGACGCGGGTGGCGACTTCGTCGCGCACGGCTTCGTCGTGGAAGATGCCGATCAGGCAGCGGCCCGCGGCAACGGCTTCGCGGATCAGCGCCACCACCACGGCGCGGTTATCGGCGTCCAGCGACGCGGTGGGCTCGTCCAGCAGCAGTACCGGATGGCCGCCGATGAAGCCCCGCGCAATATTCACGCGCTGCTGCTCGCCGCCGGAAAACGTGGCCGGCGGCAGGCCCCACAGGCGTTGCGGCACGTTCAGGCGAGCCAGCAACGCGGCCGCCTGCGCGCGCGCCGCTTCGGCATCGATGCCCCGCTCGCGCAAGGGTTCCGCCACCACGTCCACGGCACTGACGCGCGGAATCACCCGCAGGAACTGGCTGACATAGCCGATGACCTCGCGCCGCAGGCGCAGAACGTGCTGTTCCGGCGCGCCGGTCAGCTCGATCCACGCGTCGCCGTCGCGCACGCGGATACTGCCTTCGGTGGCCAGGTAATTGCCGTAAAGGCAGCGCAGCAAGGTGCTCTTGCCCGTGCCCGACGGGCCGGCCAGTACCAGGCAGTCGCCCGGGCCGGCGTCGAAATCCACATCGCGCAGCACCGGCAGGCGGATGCCGCCCTGGTTGTGCAGGGTGAACATCTTGCCCAGGCCACGCACCTGGATCAGGGAAGTAGAGGCATTCATGGGATTCAACTCTGCAAGATGGAAGACACCAGCAATTGCGTATAGGGATGCTGCGGATCGTCCAGGATCTGGTCGGTCAGGCCACTTTCCACCACCCGGCCGCCGCGCATCACCAGCGTGCGGTGGGCCAGCAGTCGCGCCACGGCCAAGTCGTGCGTGACCACGATGGCGGCCAGTTTCAGATCGGCCACCAATTGCCGCAACAGGTCCAGCAGGCGTGCCTGCACCGACACATCCAGCGACGCGGTGGGCTCGTCCATGAACACCATGCGGGGATGCGTGACCAGGTTGCGGGCGATCTGCAGGCGCTGCTGCATGCCGCCCGAAAAGTCCGCCGGCGCGTCGTCCAGCCGGCCCACGTCGATCTCCATCTTCTGCAGCCAGTCGCCGGCCACGTGGCGCAGGTCGCCATAGTGGCGCTGGCCCACCGCCATCAGGCGTTCGGCGATATTGGCCCCGGCGCTGACCTGCATGCGCAAGCCGTCGCGCGCGTTCTGGCGCACGAAGCCCCAGTCGGTGCGCGCCAGCAGGCGCAGATGGGCGGCCGACAACGATGCCAGGTCGACGAAACCGCGGTCGCGAGTGTCGTACCAGACGCTGCCCGCCTCGGGCTGCGCCTGCCACGACACCGCCTGCAGCAGCGTGCTCTTGCCCGAACCGGATTCGCCTACCACGCACAGCACTTCGCCGGGGTGCAGGTCGAAACTGATATCGCGGCAGCCGTGTATGCCGTCCCAGGTGCAAGTCATGTCGCGCACGGAAAGCAGGGCTGGGCTGTTCATGCCGTGGCCTCCGTGGCGGCGGCCGCGCCGGCATGGCCGGCGGCCTGGCGGTCGGCGCAGTATTCGGTGTCCGAGCACACGAAGCGGCGCGTGCCCTGGTCGTCCAGAATGATCTCGTCCAGATAGCTCTGGCGCGAGCCGCACAGCTCACAGCAATGGTCCCACTGTTCGACGCGGAACGGATGGTCCTCGAAGTCCAGGCTCTTTACCCGCGTATAGGGCGGCACGGCATAGACACGCTTTTCGCGGCCGGCGCCGAACAGCATCAGCGCCGGGTTGGCGTCCAGCTTGGGGTTGTCGAACTTCGGAATGGGCGACGGGCGCATCATATAGCGGCCATTGACGATGACCGGATAGTCGTAGGTGGTGGCGATGTGCCCATGCTGCGCAATGTCTTCGTACAGCTTCACGTGCATGCCGCCGTATTCGGCCAGGGCGTGCATGGTGCGGGTCTCGGTCTCGCTGGGTTCCAGCCAGCGCAGCGGCTCGGGTATGGGCACCTGATAGACCATGATCTGCCCTTCGCGCAACGGGGTTTCGGGAATGCGGTGGCGCGTCTGCACGATGGTGGCCTCGCGCGTGGACTCGGTGGTGCGCACGCCGGTGACACGGCCGAAGAAGCGGCGGATGTTGATGGCGTTGGTGGTGTCGTCCGAGCCCTGGTCGATCACCTTGAGCACGTCGTCCGTGCCGATGACGGCGGCAGTGACCTGGATGCCGCCCGTACCCCAGCCGTAGGGCAGTGGCATCTCGCGGCTGCCGAACGGCACCTGGTAGCCGGGTATGGCCACTGCCTTCAGCAGGGCGCGGCGCAGCATGCGCTTGGTGGATTCATCCAGGTACGCGAAGTTGTAGTGGTCGTCGCGCGCGACCGTGGTATTGGCGGCATTCATGACGACAAGGCCTCGTCGGCAAAGGCGGCGGGCACCGGGATGGTGGTTGCGTTGCTGGTGGTATCAGCGGCCGCGCCGGGTGTCGCGCTGGACGAGCCCCCGGCGACTTGCGGCCGGGCGGCACCCTGTTCCTGGCGCAGCCGGCGCAGCAATTCCAGATTGGCCTGGAAATCCACGTAATGCGGCAGCTTCAAGTGCTGCACGAAGCCCGAGGCCTCGACATTGTCGCTGTGGTACAGCACAAATTCATGGTCGTTGGCTGGCGCATCGCCGGCCTCGCCCAGGTCCTGCGCCTTCAGGGCGCGATCGACCAGCGCCATCGACATGGCCTTGCGCTCGCCATAGCCAAAGGTCAGCCCGTAGCCGCGCGTGAACTTGGGCGGCTCATGCCCGCTGCCGGCGAACTGGCTGACCATCTGGCACTCGGTCAGCTCGAGTTCGCCCACGGTAACGGCAAAACCCAGCTCTTCGATGAACATCTCCACTTCCAGCGACCCATAGCGGATCTCGGCGGCGAACGGATGCGTATTGCCGTAGCCGCGCTGCGTGGAATAGCCCATCGACAGCAAGAAACCTTCATCGGCGCGCGCCAGGTTCTGCAGGCGCGCATCGCGTCCGGCGGGAAAGACCAGGGGTTGGCGGGTCAGGTCGAACGGCGCCGGGTCGTCCGGCGGCATGGCTTCGGGGTCGATCAGGTCGTCGTGCTGCAGCAGGTCGGTGACGCGCGGCATCGAAGCGGGCAAGGGCTGGGCAGCCGGTGGCAGCGGCGCGGCGGGCTCGCTGGGATGTTCCAGCGAGAAATCCAGCAACCGTTGCGTGTAGTCGTACGTGGGGCCCAATATCTGCCCGCCCGGCACGTCCTTGAACGTCGACGATATGCGCCGCGACAGGCGCATGCGCGCCGTATCCACCGGTTGCGTATAGCCGAAGCGCGGCAGCGTCGTGCGATAAGCCCGCAGCAAGAACACCGCCTCGATCACGTCGCCCGCTGCCTGCTTGATCGCCAGCGCGGCCAACTGGGGGTCGTACAACGCCCCTTCGGCCATGACGCGCGACACAGCCAGCGGCATCTGCTGCCGGATCTGCGCCAGCGTCAGCTCGGGCACGGCCGCATCGCCGCGCCGGTAGGCATCGAGCATGCGGTAAGAATTCAGGATGGCGCGTTCGCCACCTTTGACGGCCACGTACATGTCAGCCCTCCGCGATAGTCGTGCGGGGCAGCCCGCACAGCCGTTGGCCCTGGACCAGGAACACGTCCACGCCCAGGGGAAATATCCGATGATTGGCGCGCCACTGCGTCCAGAACCCGTCGGGCAGGCCGGCCGCTTGCAACACGCGCCGCGTGGCAATGCCGGGGCCGGACAAGGTCATCGCCGCGCCCCTGTCCAGGGATTCCACTTCGAGCAACAGCGTGGTGGACGTGTCCGGATACGCCGGATCGCCCGGATGGCAGCGGCTGAGTTCGGGTGCCGCGCAGCCTGCCGGCACCGCGGCAAAGCGCGCCTGCGACGGGTCGTCGACCAGGGGGCAGCCGCAATGAAAGCGCAGGAAATGGCGCACCGCCTCGTCCACGCCATGGGGCAGCCACACCGGCGCATCTACGTCGGCCAGCGCCAGCAGCATGGCCGTCATGCCGGACGACAAGCCTGGCGGCACACCGCAATCGGCGGCGATGTCCTGAATGCTGCCCGGATGCGCCAGGGCTTGCAGCGCGGCCCGGAAGGTCTGCTGCGACTGCGTGACGGCATCGGCAAACCCGGCCGCCGGCGGTACGCCGAATGAAGTTATCTGTCCGGGCATCATGTCCGTGCCTCATCACGCGTGATGCGGCCGACCCCGGATGAAATGGGTACGGCCAGAGCGGGGACGCCGCGGAGCCGGCTTTGCCGGTCCGCCGGCGTCGCCCCCTTGAAGGGAATGCGCGCAGCGCTTCGGAGTTGGGTTTTCATGTCAGTCTTCCCCCCGCACCATCGTGAAGAATTCCACCTGAGTC
>DASPIV010000562.1:0-4583 GCA_035628955.1 Bordetella sp. | reverse complement strand
CAGAGCCTCGGTACCGATGATGGTGCCGCCGCCGCCCTTGTTCTCGACGGCGACCGGCTGTCCCATCAACTGCCCCAGGTATTGCGCCATGACCCGCGCCACGGCATCAGTAGTACCGCCCGGCGAGAACGGCACGATCAGGCGCAATGGCTTGTCAGGATACGACTGTGCGGACACGCCACCTATCATCAACGAAAGTACCAGGCCTGCCGCTACGTGGATGAGCGTTTTCATGAGATGTCTCCTCTAGGCCCTGCTGTGGGGAAAGAATCCGCCGCGGCGGATTCTGTGTGCCATCAGGCGGCGGGCTGCAGCAACTGGTCTCCCAGTATCTTGGCCAGCGCCTTGCGGACGTTCTCTTTCTGCTGGCCGCTGGCGGGTGCCATGGGCGCGCGTGGGTTGCCCACGGGCACCCCTTGCAGGGCCAGGGCGTACTTGGTTACCGACAGGCGGTTGTCGCTGGAGATTGCATTCCACATTTCCAGCAATTGCGTGTGCAGCGCGCGCGCGCGCGCATGGTCGCCCGCTTGCACCAGCTTCCACAGTTCCACGCACGGACCCGGCGCGGCGGTCAGAATCTGCGAGATCGCGCCATGCGCCCCCAAAGCGAAAGTCGGATACAGCAGCGCGTCGATCGCTGCGTAGATGCGGTTGCCAGGCTCGCAGCGCATGATCAGGTCGGCCAATGACTTCACATCGCTGGCGCTTTGCTTGACGCCGTACACGCCCGGCACCTCGCGCATCATGCGCAGCAGCAGGTCGACCGACAGGTAGTTCCAGGGAATGACGTTGTAGATGATGATGGGGATGCCCACGGCGTCCTGGATGGCGCCATAGTGGCGGATCATCGCCTCGTCGTCGTTCCTGTAGATGTAATGGACCGGCGTGATCTGCAGCGCGGAAACCCCCAGGTCGGCCAGCGCCTTGCAGCGTTCGATAGCCTGCCGGGTGCTGTTGACGATGATCCCGGCCACCACCGGCACGCGGCCCGACACCTCTTCGCAGGTAGTGCCCACAACCTGCCGAAGCTCATCCACGGACAGGGTATACCCCTCCCCGGCGCTGCCGCCCGGCACCAACCCGTGCACGCCCTGCTTCAGCATGTACTGCACTTCCCGCCGCAGCACCGCGGCATCGACGTTCTCGTCGCCGTCAAATGGCGTGGCGAGCGGCGGCAATATGCCGTTGATGTCCTGTGGCTTGAAAACCTTGTGCTTGCTCATTGCCTCTGTCTCCTTCAAGTTAGCGCCGCGAATGAACTGCGCGGCAGGCGGAATGCGACCCGCCCGCCTTCAATGGGATTCAGGCTGCCGTGCCGCGCAGCAAGGCCGTAACGGCCTGGGCCTCGCGGCAGACGATATCGATCAGAAGTTTGCGGTTGCGCTCATAGCGCCAGGTGGGAGCACCGATATTCAAAGCCGCCACCACCACGCCGCCCGAATCGAAAATGGGCGCCGATACACCCGAGGCCCCTTCAACATGGCCGTCCAGGACTTCGGCATAGCCGTCGCGCCGAGCATCTGCCAACAACCGGGCAATCTTGGCTGGATCGGTGACAGTGTGCTGGGTATACGCCTGAAAGGCGGCGTCGCCGGGCTCGTAGCCTGGTGCATGAGCCAGCATTACCAACCCCATTGAGGTGCAGTGTGCTGGCCTCAGGGGCTGCAGCGCGGCGTCATAGCGGATTTCCTGCGCGCTGACCGTCTTGGCCAGATACTGCACCTGGCCGGTATGGGCCAGGATGCCAATGAACAAGGACTCGCCGCTTTCGCGCGCCGCGCGTTCCATCACCGGGGCGGCGATGCTTTGCAAGCGCGTGCGCAGCCCGCCGACCCAGCCGCCCTTGAGTTCGGGCGGCAGCAAGTAATCGGCCCCTTGGCGTGCCAGATACCCGCGCGCGGCCAACGTCAGCAACAACGCTTGCGCGCTGCTCTTGGGCAGATCCAGGCGCTTGGCGACATCACTGACGCCCATCGGGCCGGGGACGCTCGAGAAGAGTTCCAGGATATCCAGCACACGAGAGGCGGACTTGACTTGATCGTTCATATATGTGAACACAAATACTCATATATGAACAATATAGACATTCGTCCCGCTTGCTGTCAATGCCGCGAATCCGGGTGGGCATGCGCGCGGCGCCCGCGTGGACAGCGGCCGGAAAGCACAAAGAAAAGTGCCTGACACCCTTGCGGAGTCAGGCACCTTGAGAGGCGGACGGACTTGCTGCAGCCTCAGCCGAAGCGGCCAGTGATGTAGTCTTCGGTTTCCTTGCGGGCCGGCTTGACGAAGATCTGGTCGGTTTCGCCGAATTCCATCAGTTCGCCCAGGTACATGTAGGCGGTGTAGTCCGAGCAGCGCGCCGCTTGCTGCATGTTGTGCGTCACGATAACGACGGTGTAGTCGTTCTTCAGTTCGGCGATCAGTTCTTCGATCTTGGCGGTGGAAATCGGGTCGAGCGCCGAACATGGTTCGTCCAGCAGCAGGACTTCGGGCTTGATGGCCACGCCGCGCGCAATGCACAGGCGCTGCTGCTGCCCGCCCGACAGGCTGTTGCCGCTTTGGTGCAGCTTGTCTTTGACTTCGTTCCACAGCGCGGCCTTGGACAGCGCCCATTCCACGCGTTCGTCCATTTCGCCCTTGGACAGGCGCTCGAACAGGCGCACACCAAAGGCGATGTTGTCGTAGATGCTCATGGGAAACGGCGTGGGTTTCTGGAACACCATGCCGACCTTGGCCCGGATCAGCGAGATATCGGTCTTGGACGTCAGCAGGTTCTCGCCATCGAGCATGATTTCGCCTTCGGCGCGCTGGCCCGGATAAAGCTCGAACATGCGGTTGAAGGTGCGCAGCAGCGTCGACTTTCCGCAGCCCGAAGGGCCAATGAAAGCGGTGACCTTGTTTTCGCGGATCGACATGTTCACGTTGCGGATCGCATGGAACTTGCCGTAGTAGAAGTTCAGGTCCTTGACTTCGAGTTTGGACTTGGCGGCAGGGGTAGCAGGGTTTTCCATTTATCTTCCTGAGGCCGGCGCGCAGGGGCGCCGGCATGCGATCACGATTTGCGGAACAGGTTGCGGGCCACGATGTTGATACCCAGCACCAGCAGGGTGATCAGCGTGGCGCCGGCCCAGGCCAGGTTGTTCCAGTCCTGGAACGGGCTGGCGGCGTATTGGTAGATGACCACCGGCAGGTTGGCCATGGGCTGGTTCATGTTCAGCGACATGAACTGGTTCGACAACGCGGTAAACAGCAGCGGTGCCGTTTCGCCCGAGATGCGGGCGATGGCCAGCAGGATGCCGGTGATGATGCCCGACTTGGCGGCGCGATAGCACACCAGGGTGATCATGCGCCACTTGGGGCAACCCAGCGCCGCGGTGGCTTCGCGCAGGCTGTTGGGCACCAGCAGCAGCATGTTGTCGGTGGTGCGCACCACCACCGGAACCACCAGGATCGCCAGCGCCAGCGCACCGGCCCACCCCGAATAGTGTCCCACCTGCGCCACGTATACCGCGTAGATGAACAAGCCGATGATGATCGACGGCGCCGACAGCAGTACGTCGTTCAGGAAGCGCGTGGCCGGCGCCAGCCAGCCGCGCTGGCCGTATTCGGCCAGGTAGGTGCCGGCCAGGATGCCCACCGGCGTACCGATCAGGGTGCCCACGCCGGCCATCAGCAGGCTGCCGACAATGGCGTTGATCAGCCCGCCCTGCTGGCCCGGCGGCGGCGTGATTTCGGTAAACAGCGTCATCGACAGTGCCGGCGCGCCCTTGAATACCAGCGTCAGGATGATCCAGAACAACCAGAACAACCCGAACAACAGTGCGGCCAGCGAGACCGCCAGCATCACCTTGTTGACCAGGTGGCGCCGGCGATAAATGCCGTTGTTCATATTGAGTACAGATTCAGCCATGTCTTTTCCCGGTGCCGGTTCAGGTCTGCTTGCCTTCCGCCGCGGACAAGCGCAGCAGCAGTACTTTGGAAAGCGCCAGCACCACAGTGGTGATCAGGAACAGGATCAGGCCCAGCTCGAGCAGCGCCGATTTCTGCAGGCCGCCGGCTTCGTTGAACTCGTTGGCCAATGCCGAGGCAATGGAGTTGCCCGGCGAAAACAGCGAGTCGGGCCAGCGGAACGCGTTGCCGATGACGAAGGTGACGGCCATGGTTTCGCCCAGGGCGCGCCCCAGGCCCAGCATGATGCCGCCGATGACGCCCGATTTGGTAAACGGCAGGACCACGCGCCACATGACTTCCCAGGTGGTGCCACCCAGGCCGTAGGCCGATTCTTTCAGCAGCGGCGGAACCAGTTCGAAGACGTCGCGCATCACCGCGGCGATGAACGGGATGATCATGATGGACAGGATCAGCCCAGCGGTGAAGATGCCTATGCCGAACGGCGGGCCGGCGAAAATGCCGCCGATCAGCGGCAGGCCGCCCAGCGTGGCGATCAGCCCGGGCTGCACGTATTCCTGGAAAATGGGAACAAAGACGAACAGGCCCCACATGCCGTAGATGATGCTGGGGATGGCGGCCAGCATCTCGATGGCCGTGCCCAGCGGGCGGCGCAGCCAGGCGGGCGACAGTTC
>DASPIV010000561.1:0-7015 GCA_035628955.1 Bordetella sp. | reverse complement strand
GTCAGGTTGGCGGCAAAGCGGGGCATCTGGCGCTCCTTAGTCGTCGGCCCGCAGGCTCGCGTGCGGCAGCACGCCTGCCAGCGCCTTGCGAATCGCGGCCTTTTGCGCGGGTGTGACCGCAGCTACCGGACGCAGGGTATGGCCAGTAGGTGCGCCCTGTAGCCACAGCGCGTATTTCGTGGTTGCCACCCGGTTATCCGCATACAGGGCGTTCCATAGGCGCAGCAAGCGCGCATGCATGTCCCGCCCGAACTCGTGATCGCCTCGCTTGACCGCATCCCACAGTTGCACAAGCGCCGAAGGCACCGCGGTCGTCAGGATCGAAATAACGCCATGCGCACCAAGCGCGATGCACGGATAAAGCAATGAATCGACGGCGGCGAAGATGCGGTCCGTGGGGCGGGCGTCGATCAGCAGATCGGCCAGCGCCTTCAGGTCGCCGGCGCTCTGCTTCACACCCACCACGCCAGGCACTTCGCGCATGGCCTGCAAGAGCAGCGAGGGGCTCAGGTAGTTCCAGGGAATCACGTTGTAGATCAGAATCGGCACATCGGTTTCATCGGCGATTTCCCGGAAGTGACGTAGCATCGACACGTCGTCGGTCTTGTAGATGTAATGGGCCGGCGTGACCTGCAGCGCCGACACACCCAGCGGTGAAACAGCCTTGGCCTTGACGATGGCATCGCGGGTGCTATTGGCAATGACTCCAGCCACCAGCGGCACACGGCCATCGATTTCTTCGGCGGCAACTTCGGTAATGCGCCGCAGTTCATCCACACCAAGCGAGTACCCCTCGCCGGAACTGCCGCCCGCCACCAGGCCATGCACGCCCTGGTCCAGCATGAAGCGGGTTGTTTCTCGCAAAGCCTGCTCGTCAAGCGAACCGTCGGCAGCGAAAGGCGTGACGAGAGGCGGGACGATTCCCTGGATCTGCGCAGGAGAGAATTTTTTTTTCATAGCGGATATATGTTGAATGACAAGTAGGCTGTATCAAGCTGCGCAATTACTGTGGCTCGACGCCGGCAAGTTTGATCAGGCGATTGAAGTTGCCGGTTTCGCTGCTGATGAATGCCTCGAATTCCTGCGGCGACGACGGAGCGGCCTCCAGGCCCAACTGCAGGAGCTTGGTTTTCACTTCGGGCGTATTGACGGCGCCCGTCACGGCAGCATTGAGTTTGGCAATAACCTCGGGCGGCGTGCCTGCCGGGGCGACCACCCCGTTCCAGGTAATGACTTCGTAGCCGGGGAACATTTCGGCTACGGCGGGCACCTCGGGCAACAGGGGTGAGCGCTGGGCCGAGGTGACGGCGATGGCCTTGAGTTTGCCGGCCTTGATATGCGGCACCACCTCCAGAATCGGGCTGAACGACAGCTGGATCTCGCCGCTGAGCAGATCGGCATTGACCTGGCTGCCGCCTTTATAGGGAATGTGCGTCATGCGCGCGCCGGCAAGCGATTCGAACAGCGCACCTGACAGGTGCGGCGATGAGCCCGCGCCGGAAGTGCCGTAGTTCACTTTTCCCGGATTCGCCTTCAGATAGGCGACCAGCTCTTTCAGGTTCGAGGCGGGAACCGTCGGATGCACCACCAGCACGCCGGGGCTGGTGGTGGTTCTGGCCACCGGCGCAAAATCCTTGGCAGAATCATAAGGCAGCGACTTGTACAGGCCGGGGTTGGCGGCCAGCGGCCCGCTGCTCAGGAAGCCTAGCGTATACCCATCGTTCTTTGCCCGCGCGACCGCGGTGGCGCCGATCGCGCCGGCCGCCCCACTGCGGTTCTCTACCACGACGGGTTGGCCCAGTAGTTCGCCCATGCGTTCTGCGATGATTCTTCCGGAAACATCGTTGTTGCCACCGGCGCCGAACGGCACGATAAGCGTAATGGGCCGCGAAGGGTATTGCTGCGCCTGGACACTGGCGCATACGGCGGAAAGCGCGCACAACGCCACCGCCTGTTTGAACAAGCTGATCATTTTGTTTGTCTCCTCTGGTACTTGAAAGTCAGCCGGTACGAAGCCGGGACGTACTGCTCCCTTCTTCCTCGAGCCCGCTGGCGCGGGCTACCACCCGCCGTTTTGATGCAGATATGTGTTGTTCCATCAGCGCCACGGCGCGTGCCTCGTCGCGCGCCTGCAGCGCTTCGATGAACGCCAGGTGCTCCACCATGGCGGGCAGCACCCGCATGGGCTGCGCAAGCTCGCTATCGATACGGATGAGCTTGATGTGCAGGCTGTTGACTCGATAAATGTCCGAGACAATTTCGTTGTCCATGGCATCGACCATGCGGTGATGCAGGCCCCAGTCCAGCGCCTGGGCGTCTTTATCGAGCTCGGCGTCCTGCGTGGAGCGCTCGGCCCGCAGCAGCATGTCGCGGTGAGCCTGGGCAATGCCCGCCAACTCTTCGTCGGTGGCCGACCGCACGAAATACGCCACGGCCTCGCGTTCGACCATTGAACGCAACTGGAAGGCATTGCGGATGAGCCTCAGGTCGACATGCGCAATCTGCAGCCCGCGCTTGGGGATCGTCGACAACAGCCGCGCGGCTTCCAGGCGCGGAATGACTTCGCGCACCGCGCCCAGGGGCAGGCCGAGCATCAAAGTAAGCGCCTGCTGCGAAACGAACTGGCCCGGGCTAAGCCGGCCAGCTATCACCTGTTCGCAAAACCGCTCGTAGGCCAGGTGCCGCAACTTGGCGGGGCTGGCGGCGGGCGGCTCAGGGGGGTACGTAGACGGAATGGGTTGCATGGCCGCAGTATAACTACTGTTTAACATGTTAGCAACATGTTTACGTATCGGCATCTTGCAGGCCTACGCGCGGCACCGTGCGAGCGGGATAATGCAGTGAACCACGCTCTTGCCACGCCTTGAAATCCGGCACCCCCGCCCTCAACTAGAGGTTTCAACGGAAGGAACGCATGGAACAATTTCACGCCACCACCATCGTCTGCGTGCGGCGCGGCAACCGCGTCGCGCTGGGCGGCGATGGGCAGGTCACCCTGGGCAACGTCGTCATCAAGGGTACGGCCCGCAAGATCCGACGCCTGTATCACGACAAGATCCTGGCCGGCTTTGCCGGCGCCACGGCCGATGCCTTCACGCTGCAGGAACGCTTCGAGGCCAAGCTGGAAAAGCACCAGGGCCATTTGATGCGCGCCGCCGTCGAACTTACCCGCGATTGGCGCACCGACCGCGTGCTGCGCCGCCTGGAAGCCATGCTGATCGTGGCCGACGCCGAGCACACGCTGGTCCTGACCGGCAACGGCGATGTGCTCGAACCCGAGCACGGCCTGGCCGCCATCGGCTCGGGCGGGGCCTATGCCCAGTCGGCCGCGCTGGCGCTGCTGCGCAATACCGAGCTGGCGCCGCAAGACATCGTCAAGCAATCGCTGGAAATCGCCGGCGACATCTGCATCTACACCAACCAGAACCACGTCATCGAAACGCTGGGCGACTAGGGCCTGCCATGTCCGCATCCACCATGACCCCCGGAGAAATCGTCTCCGAGCTCGATAAATACATCATCGGCCAGAACCGCGCCAAGCGCGCGGTGGCCGTGGCGCTGCGCAACCGCTGGCGCCGCCAGCAGGTCGACGAGCCGCTGCGCCACGAGATCCATCCCAAGAACATCCTGATGATCGGGCCCACCGGCGTGGGCAAGACCGAAATCGCCCGGCGCCTGGCCAAGCTGGCCAATGCGCCCTTCATCAAGATCGAGGCCACCAAGTTCACTGAAGTGGGCTACGTGGGGCGCGATGTCGACACCATCATCCGCGACCTGACCGAATACTCCATCAAGCAGACGCGCGAGCTCGAAATGCGTCGGGTACGCACCCAGGCCGAAGACGCCGCCGAAGACCGCATCCTGGACGCCCTGGTGCCGCCGCCGCGCAACGCCTCGGGCGAGCCCGACCGCAACGAAGAAGGCAGCGCCCGCCAGACCTTCCGCAAGCGGCTGCGCGAAGGCAAGATCGACGACCTGGAAGTCGAGATCGAGATCGCCCAGGCCGTGCCCCAGATGGACGTCATGACCCCGCCCGGCATGGAAGAAATGGCTGAACAGCTGCGCGGCATGTTCGCCGGCCTGGCGCGCGACAAGAAAAAAGCCAAGAAAATGAAGGTGAAAGAAGCCTTCAAGCTGATTGTCGAAGAAGAAGCCGCCAAGCGCGTCAACGAAGACGATCTGCGCACCGTTGCCATTGCCAATGTCGAGCAGAACGGCATCGTGTTCCTGGACGAAATCGACAAGATCGCCGCACGCCAGGAGAGCGGCGGCGCCGACGTGTCGCGCCAGGGCGTGCAGCGCGACCTGCTGCCGCTGGTGGAAGGCACCACGGTCAACACGCGCTATGGCATGGTGCGTACCGACCACATCCTGTTCATCGCCTCGGGCGCGTTCCACCTGTCGCGGCCATCGGACCTGATCCCCGAGCTGCAAGGGCGCTTCCCCATCCGGGTCGAACTCGAGTCGCTGTCGGCCCAGGACTTCGTGCGCATTCTGTCGGATACCGATGCCTCGCTGATCAAGCAGTACTCTGCCCTGCTGGCCACCGAAGACGTGCATCTGGACTTCACGCCCGACGGTATCGAGCGCCTGGCCGAACTGGCGTTCTCGGTTAACGAGCGCACCGAGAATATCGGCGCGCGGCGCCTGTACACCGTGATGGAAAAACTGCTGGAAGCCCTGTCATTCGACGCCACCGCCAGCAGCGGCCAGAACATCACGATCGACACGGCCTATGTCGATGCGCAGCTGGCCGAGGCGGCCGCAAGCCAGGATCTGGCGCGCTACGTGCTGTAGCGGCCCGCCAGCCCGCGGCATGGCGCAGGCCGCGGGCTGCCCGACACCACAAGAGGTCCCATGGACAAGCTTTGGGCGATGGAAGTGTTTGCGCGGGTGATGGAATGCGGCGGCTTCGCGCGCGCCGCAGAATCGCTGAACCTGGCCAATGCCACGGTCACCGCCAGTGTGCGCAACCTGGAAAAGCACCTGGGCGTGACGCTGATCCAGCGCAATACGCGGCACCTGCACCTGACTGAAGAAGGCCGCCTGTTCCTGCCGCGCTGCCTGGATATTCTGAACGCCGTGTCGCAGGCCGAGGCCGACGTGAAGGGTAGCGCCGCCGATATCTCGGGCCCCCTGCGCGTCGAAGCGCCCTTCGCCATCGGCCAAAGCCTGCTCGGCCCGGCACTGGTCGAACTGGCACATCGCCACCCCGGCCTGTCGGTGTCGTTGACGCTGACCAACGAACCGCACAACCTGATCGAGCGCGCCACCGACGTCGCCCTGCGCATGGACCGCGTCGAAGACGCCGATCTGGTCGGCCGCCCCATCTACGAAACCCATTACGTGGTGTGCGGGGCGCCGGAAGTGGTGGTCGCCGCGTTGGCGGCCAGCCCCACTCCGCGCGAGCTGAGCCCGGCACGCTGCCTGGGCCTGCTGCAGGGCGCCCGCCAGGCGCCCAATCCGTGGATATTCACGCTGGGCAAAGACCAGGTGCTGGTGCAGCCCGCCGGTGTCCTGCACTTCAACAACACCGAATCGCTGATCCAGGCCGCGCTGCGCGGCGCCGGGCTGATCTACGTGCTGGACGTGTTCGTGGCCGACCTGATCGACCAAGGCAAGCTGGTACGGCTTTATCCCGAATGGACGACGGCCGTCCGCACGTTTTACGCGGTCACCGTGAAAACGCGCTACACCGCCCCGAAGGTGCGCGCGTTCATCGATTACCTGCTGGAAATCTTCGATGCGCGCCGGCGGCCGCCGGTCAGGACGATGATCCCAGTCGGTCCAGGCCGTAGAACGAAAACACCTCGCTGACGCGGTCCAGGTCGGGCGGCGTTTGGTAGAAACCCGTGCGAGCGGCCCGGATGCCGCACAAGCGGCGCAAGTCGCCCAGGGCTTCCGCCTGCTTGATCCAGCTGGCCAGCGAATCGAGCACCGGCACGCCGTCGACTTCGGTGACCCCATTCTTTGCCAGCAGCACGTTCATGGGTGCCTCGCCGGGAATGATCACATCGGCTCCTTGCGCGATCAGCTTGCGCGCCGCCGCATGGAAGCGTTCGATCAGTTCAGACGGATCGTCGAACCCCTTGAGCACGTCCTGGAATGTAAAGCCCACCGGCATGGCGCCGGCAAAGCGCGATGCCAGGCCATGGCCGCGCGCATTCTCGGCGATCAGCTCATTGAAATCGTCGATGAAAACCAGCACGCCGAACTTGCGGCCCAGCATGCAGGCGGTCAGCATGGCCGATTCGCCGTAGCCCACCACCGGAATATCGATCATGCCGCGGATCTCGCGCAGGGCCGGCTCGGGCAGCGTGCTGATGGCATAGACGTCGTAGCCGTCGCGCTGCGCTTGCACGGCCGCGGTCATGAACTGCAGCGCGTGCACATACTGCAGCGACGCATGGCGGATATCGGTGCCCGGATAATGCGACCGGTAAGTGCCCGGATGCATGCCATGCAAGTCGATTTGCGTATCGGGGCGCGCCACGCGCACGAAGTGCTGTTGCAGGGCCTGGTGGTATGCGCCCAGGTCGTCCAGGACGGTAAAGCTTTGATGCCAGATTCGCATGATAGCCACAGTTGAATTGAAAAAGCCGGGGCCGGCCGCCAGGGCCGCATCCCTAGTCGATCTGCACGTGGGCGCGCTGGACCACCTCGGCCCACTTGGCGACCTCTTCCTTGAAGAACACCGCAAACTCCGCCGGCGTCGAGCCCACCGGTTCGGCGCCCACCTTGCGCAAGGTCGCGCTCACTTCCGGAGTCCTGACTGCCTGCACGGCCACGGCGCCCAGCTTGTCCACAATGTCTGGCGCAGTGCCGGCCGGCACGAACAGCCCGAACCACGATGTCGCGTCGTAGTCTTTCACGCCCAGCTCGGCCAGCGTGGGAATGCCGGGCGCGGCGGGCGAGCGCTGCGCACTGCTGACGGCCAGGGCGCGCAGCTTGCCGGCTTCGATCAATGGCAGCGTGGTGATGATGTTGTCGAAGGTCAGCGGCACCTGACCGCCCA
>DASPIV010000560.1:0-2779 GCA_035628955.1 Bordetella sp. | reverse complement strand
CGCAAGAGTCCTGGTGGCAGGACGCCATGGTTTCGCATTCGGCCACCGAGGCCGTCAGGCATATCAAGTTGTGGCTGCCCCCGTCCCTGGCGACGTGGCTGCCCTACTAAGTTTCGTTTAACGGGAAATCACCATGTGTGGAATCGTAGGGGTCGTCGGGCGCGGGCCGGTCAACCAATTGCTCTATGACAGTCTGCTGCTGTTGCAGCATCGCGGTCAGGACGCCGCCGGCATCGCCACCTCGCAGGGCAGCCATTTCAATATGTTCAAGGCGCACGGCCTGGTGCGCGACGTATTCCGCACCCGCAACATGCGTTCGCTGCCGGGTGTCAGCGGCATCGGCCATGTGCGCTACCCCACCGCCGGGTCCAGCGCCAGCGAAGAAGAGGCCCAGCCGTTCTACGTGAACGCCCCGTTCGGCATCACCTTCGCGCACAACGGCAACCTGACCAACTGGCGCGAGCTGCGCGAATCGCTGTATCGCGTCGATCGGCGCCACATCAATACCAACTCCGATTCCGAAGTGCTGCTCAATGTGCTGGCGCACGAGCTGCAATCGGCTGCCAACGGCGTCTCGCTCGATGACGACACGATCTTCCGGGCCGTCTCTGCCTTGCACAAGCGGGTGCGCGGCGCCTATGCGGTGGTGGCGCAGATTTCCGGCTACGGCATGCTGGCTTTCCGTGATCCGCACGGCATTCGGCCGCTGTGTATCGGCCGCCAGGAATCCGAAGAAGGCGTCGAATGGATGGCGGCCTCGGAATCGGTGGCCCTGGAAGGCAGCGGTTTTGCCTTTGTGCGCGATGTCGAGCCCGGCGAGGCCGTGTTCGTCGACCTGGATGGCCGCATGGTCAGCCGCCAGTGCGCCGACAATCCGCAATTGGTGCCGTGTATTTTCGAATACGTGTACTTTGCCCGGCCCGATTCGATGATCAACGGCGTATCGGTCTATGACGCGCGGCTGCGCATGGGCGAGTACCTGGCCGACAAGGTCGCGCGCAATATGCGCCTGGGCGATATCGACGTGGTGATGCCCATTCCCGATTCGTCGCGCCCCGCCGCGATGCAATTGGCCGCGCGCCTGAACCTGGATTATCGCGAGGGCCTGATCAAGAACCGCTACGTGGGCCGCACCTTCATCATGCCGGGCCAGGCGGTGCGCCGCAAGTCGGTGCGCCAGAAGCTCAATGCCATCGGCATGGAATTCAAGGGCAAGAACGTGCTGCTGGTCGACGATTCCATCGTGCGTGGTACGACCAGCCGCGAGATCGTCGACATGGCTCGCGCCGCCGGCGCCAACAAGGTGTATTTCGCATCGGCCGCGCCACCGGTGCGCTTTCCCAATGTCTACGGCATCGACATGCCCACCCAGAGCGAACTTATCGCCACCGGGCGGTCCGACGAGGAAATCGCCCGCACCATCGGCGCCGACGGCTTGATCTACCAGGATCTGCAGGACATGCAGCAGTCGGTCACCGATATCAATCCGGCGCTCAAGCGCTTCGAAGCTTCGTGTTTCGACGGCGAGTACATCACGGGCGATATCACCGCCGAATATCTCGAGCGCCTGGGCCAGTCGCGCAGCAGTTCGAGCGACGAAGAATCGTCCGGCGGGCTGCAATTCAACATGGGGTACGGATCCAACGACGCCTGAGTTCGTCGTACCCCTTGATGCCGGGCCGCTGCGCGGCCCGGCTGTCCAACGCAACATCCGGTCTACCTCATGCATTCATCCCGCCAACGCCTGCTATTGCTGATAGCTGTTCTTTGTTTCGCCGCCGTGGGGCTGGCGCTTGTTTCCCAGCATGTGTACGACATGCCGCCCTGCGCATGGTGCGTGCTGCAGCGCCTGGTGTACCTGGCGATCGGCGTGGTGGCCCTGACGGGCGCCTTTGCCGGCGCTATCGCGCGGATCTGCTCGGCCCTGTGCGTCTTGCTGGGGGTGGGCGGTATCGCCGCGGCCTGGTATCAATACGATGTGGCGGCGCAGATGTTCTCGTGCGACCAGACGTTTGCCGACCGCTTCATGAGCGGTTCGGGCCTGGATGGCGCCGTGCCCTGGCTGTTTGGCATCTATGCCACCTGCATGGACGCCACCGTCGAGGTAGCGGGGGTGGAATACGTGCTGTGGAGCCTGGCGCTGTTTGGCGTGCTGGTGATCCTGGCCCTGCGGGTCTTGCTGCGCCGCTGATCCGTGCCGGCGCCACCGCCGCCGCCCCTAGGTGGCGCGGTGCTGCAAGGTATAGCCGGCGCGGTCGTCCTGCGCCAGCAGGCGCGTCAGGACCGGCATCGATTCTTTCAGGGCCGCGTGCAGCGTCCAGGGCGGATTCACCATGAACATGCCGCTGCCGTGCAGGCCGAACCCGTCGCTGGCGGGTTTTTTTACGGCCAGCGACACGTGCAGCCAATTTTTCACCTGCAGGTTTTCCAGGTGCCGGGCCAGTTCGGTGGCCTCGCGGCGCTGTACCAGCGGATACCACACGGCATAAGTGCCGGTGGCGAAGCGCTTGACGCCTTCTTTCACGGCGTTCAGGGTGCGCTTGTAGTCGTGCTTGTCTTCGTACGACGGATCGATCAGCACCAGGCCGCGACGCGCCGGCGGAGGCAGCAGTGCCTTCATGCCTTCGAAGCCATCGGTGGCGTAGATGGTGGTTTGGCGCAGGGCGGTCTTGTCGAGTTGTTCGAGGTTGCCCACCAGCACGTCCGACTCGGTGGGGTGCATTTCAAATAGCCGCAGCCGGTCGCGTTCGCGCAGGGCATCCAGAGTCAGCCAGGGCGA
>DASPIV010000559.1:0-3587 GCA_035628955.1 Bordetella sp. | reverse complement strand
GCACCGTGGCCTCGGTGTGCTGTTATTGCGGCACCGGCTGCGGCGTGCGCGTCACGGTGCGCGGCAATCGAGTGGTGGCGGTGGCGGGCGATGCCGATCACCCCTCGAACCGCGGCAAGCTGTGCAGCAAGGGCTTGGCCCTGCCCGATACCGTGCGCCACGACGAAGCGCGGGTACTGCGGGCCGAATGGCGCTCCGAACGCGGCCGCGAACGCGTGCCGGTGGCCCTGTCCGACGCACTGGACCTGGCCGCGGGCAAGCTGGCCACGGCCATCGGCATGCATGGGCCGGATGCCGTGGGCTTTTATCTGTCGGGCCAGTTGCTCACCGAAGACTATGCGGTCTTCAACAAGCTGGCGCGTGCCTTGGTGGGCACCAACAATATCGACACCAATTCGCGGCTGTGCATGTCCAGCGCGGTCTCGGGCTACAAACTGACCCTGGGCGCCGATGCGCCGCCGGCCTGCTACGACGACCTGGAGATTGCCGATACGGTATTGATTGCCGGGGCCAATATGGCTTATGCGCATCCGGTGCTGTTTCGCCGGCTGGAAGCCGCCAGGGACGCACGCCACGGCATGAAGATCGTGGTGGTGGACCCGCGCCGCACCGATACGGCCGCGCTGGCCGACCTGCACCTGCCCATCATGCCGGGCACCGACGTGGCGCTGTTCCATGCCATGCTCAACGTCATGGTATGGGAAGGCCTGGTCGATCCGGCCTACATGGCGGCGCATACCGCCGGCTTCGACGCGCTGAAGGCACGCGTCCACGAGTTCACGCCGCGCGCGGCGCAGGATGTGTGCGGCGTGCCGGCGGCCGACATCGTGCAGGCGGCGCGCTGGTTCGGCCAGGCGGGCGCCGCCCTGTCGCTCTATACCATGGGTTTGAACCAGTCCAGCAGCGGCACCGCCAAGAACGGCGCGCTGATCAACCTGCACTTGGCCACGGGCCAGATCGGCCGGCCCGGTGCCGGGCCATTCTCGCTCACGGGCCAGCCCAATGCCATGGGCGGGCGCGAGGCCGGCGGCATGGCCACGCTGCTGCCGGGCCACCGCGACCCGGGCACGCCCGCGCACCGCCAGGAAGTGGCTGCGCTATGGGGCGTGGACAGCCTGCCCGCCACGCCCGGCAAGCCCGCGCTGGAGATGTTCGATGCGGTGCTGGAAGGGCGCATCAAGGTGTTGTGGATCGCGGCCACCAATCCGGCCCAGTCGTTGCCCGACCAGGCCCGGGTGCGCGCCGCCTTGCAGAAGGCCGAGTTCGTCATCGTGCAGGAAGCCTACGCCGGCACCGAGACCCTGGCCTACGCCGACCTGGTGCTGCCGGCGGCCACCTGGCCTGAAAAGTCCGGCACCGCCACCAATTCCGAACGCCGCATCAGCCGTGTGCGCGCGGCCATCGCACCGCCCGGCGATGCCCAGCCCGACTGGCGGCTGGCCGCCAGCGTGGCGCAGCGCCTGGCCAGGCTGGTGGCACCTGGCAAGGCCGCCTTGTTCGACTATGTCGACGAAGGCGCCGTTTTTGCCGAGCACGCCCGCATGACAGCCGGGCGCGACCTGGACTACAGCGCGGTGGACTATGCCTTGCTGGAACGCCAGGGACCGGTGCAGTGGCCGTACCGCGACGGTGCGGCCATGCCGCGCCTGTATGCCGACGGCCAGTTCGCCACCCCCGATGGTCGCGCGCGCTTTTTCGATACGGGCTACCTGCCCGTGGCCGAAGCGGTGTCGGCGCAGTACCCCTTGCGCCTGACCACCGGCCGACTGCGCGACCACTGGCATACGCTGGCGCGCACCAGCCTGGCCCCGGCGCTGACGCGCCATGTGGAAGAGCCCTGGCTGTCGCTGCACCCCCTGGATCTGCAGCGCCTGAAGCTCGTGCCCGGCGCGCTGGCGCGCGTGCGCTCGCGGCGCGGTGCCATCGTGCTGCCGGCGCGGCCCGACGATACGCTCAAACCCGGCCATGCGTTCCTGCCCATGCATTGGGGCAGCGCCTTCATGGCGGGCCTGGGGGTGAATGCGCTGACCAATCCATCGTGCGACCCCCTATCGCGCCAACCCGAGCTGAAGCACGCGGCCGTGGCCGTGGCGCCGGCGCGCCTGCCCTGGCAGGCCATGGGCTGGCTGGCTGGTGATCCCGCACTGCTGCGAGCGCAATTGGCGCCGTGGCTGCGGCGCTTCGACTATGCGGTGTTGGTGCCCTGCGCGGCGGGCCCCGGCGTGCGGCTGCGCGTAGCGGCCGACTCGGCGCCGCCGGCGCACGTGGTGGATGCGCTGGCGCAGGCGCTGGGGCTCGAACGCCCCGACGCCGCGTTCGACGACGCTTCGCGCGGGGTGCTGCGGCGCCTGCGCCTGCTTGATGGCGGGCCGGCCGCCTTCCTGCTGGCGGGCGACGTGCGGGCGCACGATGCCCTGCTGGGCTGGGCCGAAGGGGGCAATGCGCCGGCCAGCCTGGCCATGCTGCTGATGGGGCGCACGCAGTCCCCGCCGCGGGCGCGCACCGTGTGCGCGTGCGTGGGCGTCACGGACCAGGCCATCCGTGCCGGCGCCGAAGCCGGCCTGGATGCCGACGGCCTGAAAGCCCGCCTGGGTTGCGGTTCCGGCTGCGGCTCGTGCATGCCGGAAGTACGCCGCCTGGCCGCGCTGCACGTAACAGGGCAGCAGGTGGACGACATCCGCCAGGGTGGTTGAAGTGAAAACCCGCCCGCGGCGTTAGCTTGCTTACAGATCGGCGCTGAGGTGCTGCTCAGTTCCTTATCGACGCTCAAAGGCGGGGTGGGGGCAGTCTCTGCCAGTCGGTCAGACCCAATAGCCGGTCATTCAGGCCCTCCACCCCAACACCTCCACCATACAAGCCGGCTCCGCGGCGTTCCCGATGAGCCGCACCGGTTTTCATTCCCGGGCGGGTCGCGCGGCACGCGGTGAAACACTGACACCGCCGCGCACCGTTGCTCCCACCTCACCGCCCGACCCGCAGCCAACGCCAGGCACCCGGCACACTCAGGCTAGGGCTGCTTGATGGCCGCCAGGAAGGCGGGGTCTTTTACCAGTTCTTCGATATTCAGGCGGATCGTGTCATTGAGCGCGCCGAAGAAGTTGGCGAACTTGGTGGTGCGGCGCTTGATTTCCTTGGTGGCCTGGTACACCGGCTTGCCGCCGGCCTTGACGCCATGAAGCGCAGTTCGGCGAAGGTGGCGTCGCGCACCAGGTCCTTGATGTCTTTTTAAGCAGGATGCTGCCCATGGCCGTGGTGCGGATCTGGTTCGGCTCGATCCTGGCCGGCTGGTGCCCAGCAAGCGGCCCGGCGCAAGGCCGCGGAAGAACGGCATGACAAGAACGACGACGACATGACGATCATCAAGGGTAGTTGAGAGGAGTGCGATCCTATACAAAACACAACAAAATATTTATTCATATTTTCCGGCGCGCCGAATGTGTTTTGCTTGTGTGCCCATTGATGCTCATTGTTTCCGGCCTCGGGCATAGCGCCTGCCTGCGCGGGCCGCTGCCGGGCCAACCGGTGTAGTATCGAAAAACCATGTCCGCAGGCATGGTTTTTCTGAATTTCCAGGAGTCCCGAGTGGC
>DASPIV010000558.1:0-6800 GCA_035628955.1 Bordetella sp. | reverse complement strand
CCGCCACAGGCCGTGCGCCTCGTCGCCGTGCCGGATAGCAATGCAACTATGCCGCCCCAGCTCGCGCGGCGTGCGCGGGGTGCCGTGGCGTTGCAGGTAGGCGGGCGAGGCGCACAGCAGGCGCCGGTTGTTGGCCAGCTTGCGCGCGACCATGCGTGAATCCGGCGGCTCGCCGAAGCGGATGCACACGTCGAAAGAATTGTCCGAGACCGGCGGCGGATTCACCGTCAGCTGCAGCTCGACGTGGACCTTGGGGTAACGCTGGTAGAAGGCCGAGATCAGCGGCGCGACGTGATTGCGGCCGAACCCCAGCGTGGCGTTGACCCGCAGCAGCCCCTGCGGCTCGACACTCGACTTGGACAGGTAGTGCTCGAAATCCTGGATGTCGGCCAGGATACGGCGGGCATGGCCCAGGTATTCCTCGCCTTCGGCGGTCAGGCTCATGCGCCGCGTGGTGCGCGCCAGCAACGACACCCCTAGCCGCTCTTCCAGCAGTTTCAGGCGCCGCGTGGCGGCCGGCGGCGAAATCCCCAGTTCGCGGGCCGCGGCGGTCAGGCTGCCGGCGTTCACCAGCAGGCTGAAGAACGCCATTTCCACCGACGCGCCGGTGAGCTCGTTCATTATTAACCTCATACTGAAAAGTAGAGTAAGTTTCAATGGATTTTAAACACCACTGGCGAGTGTCTAATTTGTGCATCCCGAGCTTCGACCTACATAACGATCAGGAGACGACATGCACACATCGATCAAGCTCTTGCTGGCCAGCGCCTGCCTGGCGGCCTTCGCCGCTCATGCCGCCACTGACTATCCGGCGCGGCCGGTGACCGTGGTGGTGCCCTATTCCCCCGGCGGCACCACGGACATCATGGCGCGCATCGCAGCCCAGGCGCTGATGGAATCCACCGGCCAGTCGTTCGTAGTGGAAAACAAGGGCGGCGCCAGCGGCACCATCGCGATGGGCCTGGTAGCGTCGGCCAAGCCGGATGGTTACACGCTGCTGTCCAATGAAATGACCCAGACCATCGTGCCCAGCCTGTTTCCGGCGCTGGCGTTCGACCCCGTCCACGACATCAACGGCGTCTCGATCTATGCCGAGGCGCCGTACGTGCTGGCGGTCAGCGCCAAGCTGCCGGTGAATACGCTGAAGGAATTCGTCGACTATGCCAAGGCCCGGCCGGGCGAGGTGAACTTCGCGTCCGGCGGCGTGGGTAGCGGCCCGCACATGGCCGGCGAACTGCTGAAATCGGTGGCCGGCATCGAGATGACGCACGTGCCGTACAAAGGGTCCGGACCGGCGCTGAACGACCTGCTCAGCGGCCAGGTGGAAGTGCTGATAACGGCCGCGCCCACGGCGGCGCCCTATGCCAGCTCGGGCCGCCTGAAGGTACTGGCGGTGGCGCACGACAAGCGGGTAGGCAGCCTGCCCAACGTGCCCACGGCGGCCGAGGCCGGCTTCCCCGGCCTCCGCGTGGCCAACTGGTTCGGCCTGGCCGTGCCCAAAGGCACGCCGGCGAACGTCAGCGACAAGCTCTTCGCGGAACTGAAGAAAGCGCTGGGCCAGCAGGCGTTCCGCGACAAGCTGGTAGCCGCGGGCGCCGAACCCGTCACGATGTCGCCCGAAGAGACCGGCCGCTTCATCCAGAGCGAGGCGCAACGCTGGAGCGCGCTCATCAAGCAAGCCAACATTGTCAACAACTGACCGCCGGCGCCCCGCGCGCCACTGACCTGGAGCACCGCTGTAAATGAAGATCACCAAAGTCGAGCCCCTGCACGTCGGGCAATTCATGTTTGTGCGCATTGCCACTGACGAAGGCATCGTCGGCTTCGGCGAAGCTGGAACATGGGGCCACATCCAGGCCGCTGGAGCCTGCATCGCGCGGTTCGCGGAATACCTGCAGGGCCGCGACCCGTTCCCCATCGAGCATCACTGGAACGTGATGCACCGCTTCAGCTATTTCCAGGGGCTGGCCGAGAACGCGGCGATATCGGCCATCGACATGGCCCTGTGGGACATCAAGGGCAAGGCGCTGGGCGTGCCGATCTACGAGCTGCTGGGTGGGGCCGCCCGTACCAAGGCACGCATCTACGGTCATATCTACGAGAACACCATCGACAAGATGCTGGTCGAGTGCGAGGCCAAGATGGACTCGGGTTTCACCGCGTTCGGCCACCTGAACCCGTTCCTGGACGAAGGGCACGATCAGGTCTATTTCAAGACCCACATCAAGAAGATGCGCGACGCCATCGAGAACACCGAGCGCATGCGCGAGGTGGTGGGCGACCGGGTCGACCTGCTGATCGAGATCCACCGGCGGCTGACCCCGGCCGAAGCCATCACGTTCGCCAATGGCATCGAGCACACTCACCCGATGTTCATCGAAGACCCGATCCGCCCGGAAAGCAACGACGCCATGGCGCGCGTGGCCGAAAAGATCAATATCCCCATCGCCACCGGCGAGCGCTTCAGCACCCTGTATGAATTCCAGGCCTTGCTGGCCAGGAACGGCGCGGAATACGCGCGCGTGGACCTGTGCCTGTGCGGCGGCATCACCGGCGCGAAGAAGGTGGCGGCCATCGCCGAGGCGCACCAGGTGCAGGTAGTGCCGCACAACCCGCTGTCGCCCATCGGGCTGGCGGCCTGCCTGCAAGTGGCCGCCGCGATTCCCAACTTCGCCATCCAGGAATACGCCACCGGGTTCGAGGCGGGCGTGTTCGAGTCGCGCGCGCAGCACCTGGGCAGCGACGTGGTGGACGTGGTTCCGCTCCCGCGCGACGGGTTCGTCGACATTCCCACCGGCCCCGGCCTGGGCATGAACCTGCTGCCCGACGCGCAGAAGATCCGCCCGCCGCTGACCAAGCCAATCTCGATGCGGCCGCACTACGACGGGTTCGTGGTCGACCAGTGAACCATCGCGAGGGCGGCGGCGCCCTCGCCCGCTACAAGTAATACTCGCGTGCCAGGTGCTCGTAATCGCGCTCGAGTTCGGCGGCTGGCCCCTGCGCCACGACCTGTCCGGCCCGCAGCATGTAGTAGCGGTCGACCGCCTGCGCCGCCAGCCGCATGTTCTGCTCGACCGGTAATGGCCAGGATCTGCTGTTCGCCCCAAACAGGCCGATGGCCTCGCCCTGGCGCAGTTGCAGCGATGCCCGACGGCGCCGGCGCCCAGCCGTGCCGGACCGACAGCCCGGCGACATCCAACGGCTGATCCTTCGTGGCCAAGACACGGCTCTAGCTTTATAGAGGATGTCAATGCCGCAATGCACAGGTAGTATGTGAAAAGAAATTACCTGAGCAGTTTCACCTCATCCTCGGAGAAGAACGATGCCTCCCACTGAGCTTGAAGAATTCAAGGACGACCTTGCCGCACCCAATGGCGCATCATTGGTCGGATTTATTCAAAGTGAGACCGGCGCAGCGACACGTACTGTGCAAGACAAAGCGCGAGAAATCGTAAGCCCTGCAGATTTCGCTGGCAGCTTCGATCCTGAAGCGGCGAATCCCTTCGAAGGATCGATTTCTTATGGAGGCTGGCAAACCTCGATGCCCAGGCATGGTTTATTTGTACGAACCAGCGATGAATACGGAAGCATCAAGGCCACCCCCAGCAATGCGGAACCTCTGCCCGGCTATTATTTCCGTATCCCCTATTTTCAGACACATCCTGGAGATATTTATCCAGCCATGGGCTTGGGATATAAGCAGGACTGGCCAAAGGGAATGCGTAGCACACACGTCGGATACTGGACCGGAGCCGGGGCCGTCCAGGTAAGTTCGTCTCTTGAACCCGTAGCAGCGCTTACGCCCCTTGCGCGTCACTATGGTCTGACGTATGAGCCTCTTGGGTGGTCCACACTAGTCGGAGAGCGAGCTGGCCGACTGTGCAAGGATTATGCTCCCACGATGATGGGACAACAGGCTGGGCTGTCAAGTGTGGGGTATTCGAGCAATTTTTTCGGTCGTCAAGCCGGGCAATTTTCCTACGGAATGTACAACAGTGCCTACGGCAATAATGCAGCTGACCATCTGTTCGGCGAGCGCAATCTTTGCTTTGGCCACGAGGCCGGACTACAAGCCCGGGCCAGTTACTGTGTTTTCCTGGGGCAACGATCTGGCGCTAATTCAGCATTAACCAACAGCGTCGCAGCTGGATATCTGTCGATGCAGACAGGGACAGATTCAGCAAACACCGCACTGGGTTACCGTGCTGCACAGCAGATCCGTGGCGACAATAACACCGCTATCGGTAATAGCGCGTCGGTTAGCGTGGCCGAAACAACGTGGACATTCATCATCGATGCCAGTGGGATCGACATCCCGGAAAACCGGCTCAAGATGCCGGATGGCACAGCGGCCGTCATCGGGCTGGCCAGCGGCGATTACATCCGGCTGGATTGGGATGGCTCCACCATGACCCGCCCTCCCAAGGCATATAGTGATGCATTGTCTGGTGTTTTTGCATTCATTCCAGATGGCGTTGACGAATGGATCTACGCGTCAACCGTTGACGTGGCATCGGGCTACGAAATTCAAACATCGGACAAACTCTACTGGTATGAATCTAACCAGAATGACTCTCGTCCTGCATCCAACAAAGCGCCAGTAGCTTGGCAAGCCACGGCTCAATACACAGTTCGGGATACAGTCACGACACCAAATGCACCGGGCCAGGTATTTCTCTGGATAAAAAATCAAGATCAAAGCCCTTCTACAGCTCCAGAACCGACTGTTGGCCCAGGTTGGGAGGCCTACTGGGTCCGTACCGAGCCGGGAACAGGATCGATATCCTTTACCCCTTATCGAAAAGTGAACAGCGCCACTGCAGTAGGCAGCTTGTCGTCTGCTCGGTTTGACAACTCGATTGCGTTGGGTCGTGGCGCAACGACCACCAGAGAAAATCAGTGCGTCGTCGGCAATTCTCAATTAGAGGAGCTACGCATCCCGAGCCTCGCCGCCTTCAAATGTGGCACCACATTGATGATGTTGGGCCAGATAGGCACACCTGAAGGTGTAGTGACTGCACCGAAAGGATCAATTTATACCCGTGTCGATGGTACTGCAGGCACCACACTGTACGTCAAAGAGAGTGGCTCGGGAAACACCGGATGGGTGGCGAAATGACAACTTGCGTGACACTCGATGCCAAGGTTATCAACGTCGGCCTCTGGGATTATCAATACCACGAAATCAACACGGATGACCTCTCCAGACCATTGATGAATATTCGTGGCGACATCTTAGGCTATGAACAAAAACCTGCGGACGTCATCGCGAGCAGCCCACTACCCGAAAAAACCATTGTCGAGGATATCACTGGCATGGACAGCAGACGGGCGCATAGTGCGCGCGGACGATCCACATGCCGCGCGCCTTTATACAGACAACTAGGCGTAGGTAAAGTCCAGCACAGGCGGCTCCGTACTACCTTGCGGTGTGGCATCTAGCTCTATAGCTACAAGTAATACTCGCGTGCCAGGTGCTCGTAGTCGCGCTCGAGTTCGGCGGACGGCCCCTGGGCCACGACCTGTCCGGCCCGCAGCATGTAGTAGCGGTCGACCACCTGCGCCGCCAGCCGTATGTTCTGCTCGACCAGCACCAGCGCCACTTCGCCTTCGCGCTTGAGTGCCTGCATCATGGCGCCGATCTCTTGCACGAACAGCGGCGACAGGCCGGCGGAAGGCTCATCCAGCAAGACGATGCGCGGCTCGGCCATCAGCGCCCGGCCTATCGCCAGCATCTGCTGCTCACCGCCAGACATGGTGGACGCGCGCTGCTCCATGCGCTCTTGAAGGCGCGGAAAATAACCGAACACGCGCTGAAGATTGCGGTCGTAGCGGACCTTGGCGCGCGCCAGGCAGCCCAGCCGCAGGTTGTCACGCACGCTCAGGTCGCCGAACAGATCGCGGTCTTGCGAGACCTGCAACAGGCCGGCCTGCGCGATACGATGCGGCGCGCCGCGGCCAGGCTTGCCAAACAGGCGCACCACGCCCGCCTCGTGCGGCAGGAAACCCGACAGCGCGTTCAACAGCGTGGTCTTGCCCGCGCCGTTCGCCCCCAGCAGGCCGATGGCCTCGCCCTGGCGCAGTTGCAGGTCGATGCCCGACAGCGCCGGCACCCGGCCGTGCCGCACCGACAGGCCGGCGACATCCAGCAAGAGTTCATTCGTGGCCAAGATATGCCTCCAGGACTGCCTGGTTATTGCGCACCGAGTCGGGCGTGCCTTCGGCCAGGCATTTTCCGTAGTTCAGCACCAGAATCCGGTCGGACACGGCCATGACCAGGTCCTGCACGTGCTCGACCAGCACCACCGCGATGCCCGATTCGGCCAGGCCGCGCAGCACGCCGCCCAGGTGGTGGCGGTCGCTGGGCGACAGGCCCACCGCGGGCTCGTCCAGCATGATCAGTTCGGCGCCCGCGACCAGGGCGCGGCTGATCTCTACCAGCCGCTGCTGGCCGAACGACAGATCGCCGGCGTTGCGCTCGGCCAGCTCGGCGATGCCCATGCGCGCCAGCATCGCACGCGCCTGGGCCACAGCCTGGCGTTCGGCGCGGCGTGCCGCCGGCAGCCCGGCGACCGTGCGCCAGAACGTGTGTGGAATGGCCAGTTCGAGCCCGGCCAGGACGTTCTCGAGCACCGTCATCTCGCGCAGAATGCCGTTGTTCTGGAAGGTGCGGCGGATACCCATGCCGGCGATCTGGTCGGGCGAACGGCCCAGCAGCGACACGCCCTTGTACGACACCGCCCCGGAGGCCGGCCGCACGAACCCGGTGATCGCGTTGAACGCGGTGGTCTTGCCGGCGC
>DASPIV010000557.1:0-3243 GCA_035628955.1 Bordetella sp. | reverse complement strand
AAGCACAGCAGGTTGGCACCCCCGGCGACCTGGCCGGTGGCCGATACCGGGTCGTATCCCGGGGTGTCCATGAAAACCAGGCCCTGGGCCGTGACAGGTTCGGCGTATTGATAAACCTGCATCAGCGGCACAGTACCTGCCTTGGCCACGGCGCCCAGTGATTTTTCCAGAATGGTGGTCAGTCCGCCCGCCTTATTGCCGGCCGAAGGGTTGTTGTTCAGGTTGGCGCCATGGCGCGCGCAGTGGGCTTCCCACCAGGCGATGCGCGCCATCAGTTTGTGCGCGATGTCGGGGCTGACGGCACGCTGCGTCAGCAGGTGTTCGGCGCCGTAGATCTCGGGTGTTTCCGACAGGATAGCCGTGCCGCCATGGTGTACCAGCATGTCTACCGCCATGCCGAGCGCGGGGTTGGCCGTGATGCCGGAATAGCCGTCCGAGCCGCCGCACTGCAGGCCCACTATCAGGTGGCTGGCGGGCACCGCCTGCCGCGTCACCTGGTTGGCGTCGCGCAGCAACTGGCGGACATGGGCCACGCCGGTATCGACGGCGGCGGGCGTGCCGCCCACCTGCTGGATGGTGTACGCATGCAAGGACAGCCCTTCGGTCAGGCCGTGCTCGGCCATCATGCCGGCGATCTGGTTGGTTTCACAGCCCAGGCCCACGATCAGGACAGCGGCGAAGTTCGCATGCCGGGCGTAGCCGGCCAGCGTGCGGCGCAGTATCGCCAGCCCTTCGCCTTCGGCATCCACCGCGCAGCCCTGCGCGTGCGTCAGTGCGACTACGCCGTCCACATTGGGGAACGGCGCCAGTTCTTCGGGGTGGATGTCGCGCCGGAAACGGTCGGCGATGGCGCGGGCTACCGTGGCCGAACAGTTCACCGAGGTCAGCACGCCGATGTAGTTGCGCGTGGCGACCCGGCCATCCGGCCGTACGATTCCCATGAACTGCGCTGACTGCGCCAGCGGCACGATGGGCAAGGGAGGCCGCTCAGGCAGGGCGGCGCGGCCGTGTCCGGTCATTGCCAGGTTGTGGACATGCACGTGCTGGCCGGCGGCGATGTCGCGCGTGGCCACACCGATGACCTGGTTGTAGCGCTTGACCGGCGTGCCGCAGGGCAACGGCCGGACGGCAATTTTGTGGCCGGGCGGAATCAGCCCGGCGACGCCGATGCCCGCGACAGGCAGCGCCGTGCCCGCTACCAGTTGGTGGCGGGCGATGGCGACATCGTCGTCGGGGTGCAGCAGAATGATGGGCGACGGTTGGGCCATGGAACAAGGCAACAGGTGAGCCGCGCTTTCAGCGCAGCGGCGAATACGCCGTGGGTTCAAGCAACTGGTTTTCGATGCGGGCCACGATCGGCCCTTCGGCTTCGTAGCGCTCGCGCGCCAGCAGCCATTGCGGATCGGTCGAGAAAGCGTTCCAGATCCGCTCGCGCTCGGCCAGGCTTTCCCAGCGCAGCATGAAGGTGAGCGCCTGGTTGGTGGGGCCTACCACGGTAGTCCAGAAGCCGATCGCCTGGACGCCATGCTTGCGCCACAGCGGTAGCGTGGCGTCCTGGAAGCGCGCATGCAGGGCCGGCAGGCGGCCCTGTGCGCAGTGATAGATGCGCAGTTCGTGAATCATGGCTGGCTGGCGGGGGGCAGGTCGACGCCGTTGTATTTCTTGAAGATCGCATTGAGCCTGCCGTTGGCCCGGTTCTCGGTCACCCACCGGTTGACCCATTCCAGCAATGCCGGCTCACCCTTGCGCATGCCGATACCCAGGTCGAAGTTCTTCACCACGAATTTTGTTTCCAGGTCGGCGCCGGGGTTCTTGGCCTGGATTTCGCGCAATAAGGTGGTGGCGGTAGACACAATCTTGGCCTGCCCGGTGATGCCCGCGGTAACGAGTGTGGCGTCGTCGTCATAGCGCACGATCTGGGCGCCCACGGCGCGTTTCATCAGTTCGGGTTCCTGGACGTTGCCGCGCGTGATGGCGATCGACTTTCCCTTGAGGTCGGCGAAGTCCTTGATGGGCATGTCCTTGGGGGCCGCGACCACGATTTGCACCGCCGAGTACGGCACCGAAAAATCGATCACCTTGGCCCGCGCGGCGCTGATGGAAAGCGTTGCGATCGCCACGTCGGCCTTGTTGGTCTGCAAGTAGGGAATGCGGGTGGGGCCGGTCACGGGCACGATCTCGAGCTGCACGCCCAGGTCGGCGGCCAGCAGCTTGGCGGTTTCCACATCCGAACCCGTGGGCTTCAGTTCGCTGTCCATCATTCCGTAGGGAGGCAGCGACAGTTCGATGGCCACCCGGATCTTCTTCGCTTGCTGGATGTCGGCCAGCAAGTCAGCGCGGGCGGCACCGGCGGCCAGCGCCGCCAGGCCCAGGGCCAGTCCGCAAGCGAGCGTGTGTTTGACGATGAAGCGATGCATGGTTTGTCTCCTGATTGTGTAGGTATGGATATGGGTAAAACGGCGCCGGCCCGGGCGGCAGCCAGGCGCTATAGCCCGCTGCCGACGAAGCGGCGCAATTCCTGTGTTTGCGGGGCACGCAGAATCGATGCGTCGCCCGCTTCGTGAACCTTGCCTTCATGCATGTAGATGACCTGGTTCGCGACTTTCGCGGCGAAACTCATTTCATGGGTAACCAGGATCATGGTCATGCCGCCCCGCGCAAGCGACTCCATTACCTGCAGCACTTCGCCCGTGAGTTCCGGGTCGAGTGCCGAGGTGACTTCGTCGAACAGCATCAGTTGCGGCTCCATGGCGAGCGAGCGGGCGATGGCCGCACGCTGCTGCTGGCCTCCGGACAGCTGTTCGGGATAGCTGCGCGCCTTGTCGGCCATGCCCACCTGCGCCAGCACGCGGTCGGCAATGGCCGACGCCTGGGCGCGAGGCAGCCTGCGCACCAGTTTCAGCGCCAGCGCGACATTCTGTTCGACCGTCAGGTGAGGGAACAGGTTGTAGCTCTGGAACACGATGCCGACGTCGCGCCGCAGTGTCTTCAGGTCGAGGCGGTCGTCGTGCAGCCGGTGACCGCATACGGTGATGCTGCCGCTGTCGATCGATTCCAGCCGGTTGATACAGCGTAGCGCGGTACTCTTGCCCGAGCCGCTCTTGCCGATGACGGCGACGACCTGGCCCTTGCCGACTTCGAACGACACTCCCTTCAGCACAGGGGTCTGGTCGAAGCACTTGTGGACGTTTTCCACTTTGACGATGGTGTTCATATGGTGTTTTCCTCAGGCTGCCAGGCGCG
>DASPIV010000556.1:0-8762 GCA_035628955.1 Bordetella sp. | reverse complement strand
TCGAAAACGGTGTGCTGTTCGAATACCGTGGGCCGCTGGAACTTGCGGCCTATGCCGGCGTGGGCGATCTGCGCCTCGTTCAGCGTGGCCAGGTCGATGTTCTGCCCGAAGAACGCGGTGCCCGCGGTGGGACGCGTCTTGCCGGTAATGACGTCCATCATGGTGGTCTTGCCCGCGCCATTGGGGCCGATAATGCAGCGTAGCTCGCCCACGCCGATGTCCAGCGTCAGGTCGTTCAGGGCCTTGAAGCCGTCGAAGCTGACCGTGATACCGTCCAGGTACAGAATGGCGCCATGCGTGGTGTCGACGCCCTGCGGATTGATCCGGCCATACGAGGCCTGCCCGCTGGGCCCGCCGTTGTCGTCCGGCCCGGCTGTGGGGTTGCGCGAGTCGATGCTCATGCCGTGTGCTCCTGGCGGCGTACCATCCAGCGCCGCACCAAACCGACAATGCCCTGTGGCAACAGCAAGGTCACCAGCACGAAAATCAGGCCCAGCGCGTATAGCCAGAACTCCGGGAACACACTGGTGAACCAGGTCTTCAAGCCATTGACGGCGCCCGCGCCGATGATGGGGCCGATCAAGGTGCCGCGCCCTCCGGTGGCAACCCAGATGACCATCTCAATGGAGTTCTCGGTAGACATCTCGCCGGGGTTGATGATGCCCACCTGCGGCACGTACAGCGCGCCCGCCACGCCACACATCACGGCCGACAAGGTCCAGACGAACAGCTTGAAGCCCAGCGGTTCATAGCCAATGAAGCGCAACCGGCTTTCCGCGTCGCGCACCGCGGTCAGTACCCGACCCAGCTTGGACTGCGTCACCGCGCGTGCCGCCACCAGCGCACCGAACAGCACCGCCAGCGTTACCCAGTACAGGGTCGCCCGGGTGCCGGGCGCTGTGATATCGAAACCCAGGATGCGCTTGAAGTCGGTAAAGCCGTTGTTGCCGCCAAAGCCCGTGTCGTTGCGGAAGAACAGCAGCATGGCCGCAAAAGTCAGCGCCTGCGTAATGATGGAAAAGTACACGCCCTTGATGCGCGAACGAAAAGCAAAGTAGCCGAACACAAAAGCCAACCCGCCCGGGACCAGCACCACCAGCAGCATGGCATACCAGAAGTGGTCGGTGAAGATCCAGTACCAGGGATACTCTTTCCAGTTCAGGAACACCATGAAATCGGGCACGTCGCTTTGGTAGACGCCGTCGCGGCCGATAGCACGCATCAGATACATGCCATGCGCATAGCCGCCCAGCGCGAAAAACAGCCCATGCCCCAGCGACAGAATCCCGGCATAGCCCCACACCAGGTCCAGCGCCAATGCGGCCAGCGCGTAACACATGAATTTTCCCAGCAGCGCCACGGCGTAGGCCGACACATGCAGCGCGTGGCCGGACGGAAACACCAGGTTCAGCAATGGCAGCAGCGCCAGCAAAGCGGTGGCGAGCGCCAGCGCGGCCCATGCCCGCGGGCTGAACAAAGGTCGGCGCAGGCTGGCGGGGTTCAAGGTGGCGGCGTTCATTCGGCGCTCCTGCCGCGCGGCGCGAACAGACCTTGCGGCCGCTTCTGTACGAACAGCACAATCAGCGCCAGGATGGTGATCTTTGCCATGACGGCTCCGGAATAAGGCTCCAGGAACTTGTTGATGGCGCCCAGGCCCAGCGCGGCAACCACGGTGCCGGCCAACTGGCCCACGCCGCCCAGCACTACCACCATGAACGAATCGACGAGATATGCGCGGCCCAGGTCAGGCCCCACATTGCCCAACTGCGACAGCGCCACACCCGCAAGTCCGGCAATGCCCGCGCCCAGTCCGAAAGCCAGCATGTCGACGCGGTCGGTCGGCACGCCCACGCAATCGGCCATGCGGCGGTTCTGGGTAATGGCCCGCACGAACAAGCCCAGGCGGGTGTGGTTCAGCAGCAGCCACACGAATGCCACTACCAGCACCGCGAACACGATGATGGCAATGCGGTTGTACGACAGCACGAGACTGCCCAGTACCGTCACGCCACCACTCATCCACGATGGATTGCTGACTTCGACGTTCTGCGCGCCGAACAGCATGCGCACGGTCTGCATCAACATCAGGCTGATCCCCCAGGTGGCCAGCAGGGTTTCCAGCGGCCGGCCATACAGCCAGCGGATCACCGTGCGTTCCAGCGCCATGCCCACCAGGGCGGTCGCCGCGAAGGCCACCGGCAGGGCCGCGATCACGTATGCGTCCATCCATTGCGGAAACCACGACCGGAACAGCGCCTGCACCGCATAGGTGACATACGCGCCTATCATCAGCAGTTCGCCATGCGCCATGTTGATGACGCCCATCAGGCCAAAGGTGATCGCAAGGCCCAACGCGGCCAGCAGTAGCACACTGCCCAGGCTGACGCCGTAGAACAGGTTGCCCACCCATTCCACTATCGACAAATGGCGTTCGATGCGATGCAGCGCGGTGCTGGCGGCGGCGCGCACCTGGGCATCGGGCTCGGCGTGGCGGCCTTGGGCATCTTGCTGCAACAGCGCCGCCAGCACCGGCCGGAATGCCGGGTTGCCGCTGTCGCCCAGGGTTTCGGCGGCTTGGCGGCGCACCGCCGCCGTATCGCTTTGCAGTTGCAGTGTGGCCAGGGCGATTTCCAACGCGGCCCGCACCTGCGCATCGTCCTCGCCCGCCAGCGCTTTTTCCAGCATGGGCAGTGCTTCCTGGTTGCTGCCGCGCTGCAGCCGCTGTGCGGCAGCCAAACGTTGCGCAGGGTCGGGCGCATGCAGCCGCGCCGTCGCCAGCGCGGCCGCGATGGCGCGACGCAGGCGATTGTTCACTGACACTGTGCCGGACTGCGGCGGCAGGGCCGCGGGCCGCCCGGTGGCGGCATCGACCATGCCCGCGCCCGTATCCACCAGCAAGCTGCCATCGGGCGCCGCATACAGGCGGCCGCTACCCATGGCGTCGAGCACCGCCGCGGCTTGCGGATCGGCCGCCGCGCCCAGGCCCGCAATGGCTTGCAGCTTGGCGCCGGTGTCTTCGCCAACCAGAGGCGCCAGCAGCGCCGGGGCCAGGCCGGCGGCCGCGACGGCCGGCCCCCAGGTCCCCGCCAGCCAGGCCAGCGCCAGGCGTAGCAGGAATCGTGCAAGAAACGCGCTGTGCATCATCGCCTCATTTCCGTAGGCTTACAGGCCCTGCTTGCTTTCGTTGCCGGAGATATACGGACTCCACGGTTGGGCGCGGATCGGCCCCTTGCTCTTCCATACCACGCTGAATTGCCCATCGGCCTGGATCTCGCCGATGTACACAGGCTTGTGCAAGTGATGATTGGTCGCGTCCATCTGGATGGTGAATCCGTCGGGCGCCGCGAAGGTCTGCCCCCCCATCGCGCCGATGACCGGGTCCACGTCGGTCGTGCCGGCTTTCTCGACGGCCTGCTTCCACATATGGATACCGATATAAGTGGCTTCCATCGGGTCGTTGGTGACCGCGGTCGCGGCATTGGGCAGATTGTGGGCCTTGGCGTAGGCCTTCCATTTGTCGATGAATGCGGCGTTGACCGGATTCTTGATCGACTGGAAGTAGTTCCAGGCGGCCAGGTGCCCCACCAGCGGCTTGGTATCGACGCCGCGCAGTTCTTCTTCGCCCACCGAAAAAGCCACCACCGGCACGTCGGTGGCCTTCAGGCCCGCGTTGCCCAGTTCCTTGTAGAACGGCACGTTCGAATCGCCATTGATTGTCGAGATCACGGCGGTTCGCCCACCAGTGGCAAAGCGCTTGATGTTGGCGACAATAGTCTGATAGTCGGAATGCCCGAACGGCGTGTAGACCTCTTGGATGTCTTCGTCTTTCACGCCTTTCGAATGCAGGAAGGCGCGCAGAATCTTGTTGGTGGTGCGCGGGTACACGTAGTCGGTGCCCAGCAGCACGAAGCGCTTGGCGCCGCCACCATCTTCGCTCATCAGGTATTCCACCGCGGGAATGGCCTGCTGGTTCGGCGCGGCGCCCGTATAGAAGACGTTTTTCTCCAGCTCTTCGCCTTCGTATTGCACCGGATAGAACAACAAGCCGTTCAATTCTTTGAATACCGGCAACACCGACTTGCGCGATACCGAGGTCCAGCATCCGAACACCACGGCCACCTTGTCCTGCGCGAGCAACTGGCGGGCTTTCTCGGCAAATAGCGGCCAGTTCGACGCCGGGTCTACCACCACGGGTTCCAGTTGCCTGCCCATGACGCCACCCTGCGCGTTGATCTCTTCGATCGCCATCAAGGCCACATCCTTGAGCGACGTTTCGGAGATCGCCATGGTGCCCGACAGCGAGTGCAGGATGCCCACCTTGATGGTGTCGGCCGCCAGCACGCCCGGTGCCCAACCTGCCAGGGCCATCATGCTGGCGACGGTCAATTGCTTCAGTACGAGTCTGCGCTTCATCGCTTGGATCCTTATTATTGAATAGGCCGGTCGCGCCGGCGTGGTCTGCCTGTGCATCGAAAAGAAAGCCACCCGCATCGCATTCGCCATGGCAACGCGTGCATCAGAGCCAAAGCAATTCCTATGCCAAGTTGACAAGACACGCGCGCCATACCGTGCAAGGCGCAATGGGGAACGGCTGGCGCGACAGCGCACGGAATGCGCCCGGCCGGCAGGCGGCACATGCAAAGCGCTGTCGATCTTGGTGCACATGCACGGCATCGGTGCGTGCATGCGCGAATCCGGTGCGTGTGCGTGGCCCGAAAGCCGGCGCTCAAAGCCCGGGGCGACCCGCCCGATATTCGCGCCATGGCACCAAACCCGCATGGCTGCTGGCTTTACGAGAGCCATCCCGCGGGTTGGCATGTCGATTGCTTTGATTGAATGACTTGTATACAGGCGAGGATTCCAGCCATGAAGGCCCAATACGCCACCTACCAAGCGCACGGCTGGTCGATAGCCTGACATGCGCCTGAACCTGAGTACCCTGCCCAGCTTGCCTGCCCAGGCCGCGCCCGGCGCCACATTGGCCGGGCAGGCCTACGAACTGATCAAGCTCGATCTGTTCGAGTTCCGCATGCTGCCGGGCGACGACTTCACCGAGGGCGAACTGGCAGCACGATTCGGCGTCAGCCGCACACCTGTCCGGCAGGCGCTGTACCGACTGGAACGCGAGGGTTTCGTGCTGCTGCGCCAACGTGGCGGCTGGCGCGTTCGGCCCTTCGATTTCGAGCGTTTCGAGGCACTGTACGACGTGCGCATCGTGCTGGAACAGGCCGCGGTAGCGCGGCTTTGCGGCTTGCACAATATGGACGTCGGCGGCGAGATGCCGACACTCAAGCGCGTCTGGCTGGTGTCACCCATAGAGCGCCAACGTGGCGGCAGGCAGGTGGCAGAGCTGGACGAAGCCTTCCACTGCGCCCTGGTGGCGGCCGCTGGAAACCCCGAAATGGCGCAGATCCATCGCGACGTTACCGAGAAGATCCGCATCCTTCGGCAAATGGACTTCACCGAAGACCACCGGGTGGACGCGACTTACATGGAACACGGGGCAATTCTGCGGGCCATCCTGGCACGGCGAGCCGATGAGGCCACCCGCATGCTGAAGTCGCATATCGAGATCAGCAAGTCCGAAGTGCGGAAGATCACCTTGCATCGAATGGAGATGGCGCGGCGGGAGGGGCTGCGCCGAAGCCAAGCGCCTTGACATGTGCGCCCATGCGCCAATAATATGATGGTCATCATATTATTTCGCTCCGCTGCCATGGCCGCGCAACCCTCCCGCAAGCAACTCACCCACGACCGCATATTGCAAACTGCGGCGCGGGCGATCCGGCGCGGCGGCTACGGGGGCGTGGGCGTGGCCGACATCATGAAAGAAGCCGGCCTGACGCATGGGGGCTTCTATGCGCATTTCCCTTCGCGCGACGCCATGCTGGCCGCCGCGGTCGAACATGCCGGGCAGGAAAGCGCCGAACGGTTATCGCGCCGCAATGCCGAGCAGGCACGCCAGGGCATTCATCCCCTGCGCACACTGATCGAATCATATCTGTCCGACGCCCATCTTGCCGCACCCGAGCGCGGTTGCCCGGTGGCCGCCTTGCTCTCTGAAATGCCCCGCCAGGCGGCGCCGGTGCGCGATGCCTCGCGCATGCGCTTGCGCGCGCTGATGCGGCGCGTGCATCAGGCCATGCCCGAAGCCGCGGCAGAACAAGCCCATGCGGTGGCCGCCACACTGGTGGGCGCACTGCAAATGGCTCGCGCCCTGGGCGGGGCCGAAGGCAAGGCCGTACTGTCGGCCTGCCGCCAGACCCTGCTGAACCAATACCTGCCCGCCCCGCAACGCCGCGGCGCCTGACGCTTCGCCGTCGGGCCGCCGCGTTTTCACATACCCAATAATATGATGATCATCATATGAACTCGACTGCCACTGCCTCTGCCACTGCCACTGCTGACACTACGGCCACGGCTGCCAACCCAACCGCCGCTGCGCGCCCCGGCGCCAGTCCCTGGCCGATATTCTTCATCGCCAGTGTCGCCGTATTCCTGGTGTCGCTGGACAGCACCATGCTGTTCGCCGCCTTCAATGCGCTGCGCGCCGGCTTTCCCGGCGCGTCGGCAGCCGATTTGTCGTGGGTGCTCAATGCCTACACGGTGGTCTATGCCACCATGCTGATACCGTCGGGCGGGCTGGCCGACCGTCACGGCCGCAAACGCGTATTCATGATCGGGGTTGCCGTTTTTCTGGCGGCCTCGGCAGCCTGCGGGCTGGCCGGCAACGTGCAATGGCTGATCTTCGCCCGCGTGGTGCAGGCAATCGGCGCGGCGCTGCTGACGCCGGCATCGCTGTCGCTGGTGCTGGACGCGTTTCCGCAGGCGCGGCGCTCCGTCGTCGTCAGCATGTGGGGGGCGGTCAGCGCACTGGCCGCGGCCATCGGCCCCAGTCTGGGCTCGCTGGTGGCCGACAGCGCCGGCTGGCAGTGGGCGTTCTACCTGAACCTGCCCTTGGGTGCCCTATCGCTCTGGTACGGCGCGGCGCGCCTGCGTGAGTCGTCGCGCCCCGAGACCAGGCGGCCGCTGGACGTGGTGGGCATGGTGCTGTTGATGCTGGGCGTGGGCGCCATCGCCTTGGCCATCGTACAGGCCGACTCGCCCACCTGGCAGCGCAGCGACCTGCTGGCGGCCCTGGCCACGGGTGTCGTTGCCCTGCTTGCCTTCATTGCCTGGGCGCGCAGCACACCCACGCCGCTGCTCGATCTGGCGCTGTTCCAGCAGCGCACCTACCGGTACGTGAACCTGGCCACGCTGGCTTTCGGCATGGCATTCGCGATGATGTTCTTCGCCTTCTTTTTCTACATGATGGGCATCTGGCACTACAGCATGCCGCGGGCCGGACTGGCCATCACGCCCGGCCCGCTGCTGGTGATACCCGCCGCCATTGTCACGGGCCGTCTGGCGGCGCGCCACGGGCATCGGCCCTTCCTGACCGGCGGCTCGCTGGTGTATGCCTGCGCCGGCCTGTGGTTTCTGCTGGTGCCCGACAGCGAGCCCGATTATCTGTATCACTGGCTGCCAGGGCTGGTACTTAGCGGCCTGGGCGTGGGCATGGTGCTGCCCGCGCTGTCGGCCGCCGCGGTCAGCCGGCTGCCGGCCCGTCATTACGCGGTGGGCAGCGCGGTCAACCAGGCCACGCGCCAGATCGGGTCGGTCATGGGGGTGGCGGTCACCGTGCTGTGGCTGGGCGCCACCACGCTGCAACGCGCCGATTTCACGCCGGTGTACAGCTTGCACGTGGCATTGGCCCTGCTGACGGGGCTGTTATGCCTGGGCGTGGATACGCGGCCGCAATCCTTGGCCGCGGCTGGCCAGGCAGGCAAATAAAGCCGCGCGGGGCAGTACAGCTGTGGCAAAATTTCCGGCTACCTGCCCCACGCTTTCAGTCTTATGTCCATCCCGCGTGCCACTTTCCCCTACGACTACGCCCGGGTCGAGCATGTCGTGGCCGAGCACGTGCCGCGGTGGCGCGACATGGGCTTCGACGCCGTGGTGGCGATCGCGCGCGGCGGGCTGCCGGCGGCCCTGATTGCCTGTACGGCGCTGGACCTGCCCCTGCACGCCTTGTCGTATCACCGGTCCACGCGGCAAGTATCGTGGTTCACCGCCAAAGTACCACCCGCCGGCGCACACGTACTGCTGGTAGAAGACATCGCCGGGCGCGGCACCACTTTGTCCGACAGCGTTCAATTCCTGGTCGAGTCAGGCTACGCAGTCAAGGTGTTCACCCTGGCCTACGATGCCGAATCGCGGATACGGCCGGACTTCGGCGTCGAGATGCCGCCGGGCTTGCGTGCCTGGTTTCCCTGGGAACGCGAGTCGGTCACGCCGGCCTACGCTGCCACCAACAACCAGCCTCGCCTGCCCGCCGACGCCTACGCGTCGTGGGCCATCGACCTTGATGGCATCCTGATGCCCGACCTGGCGCCTCATTTGTACGACACCGACCTGGATGCGACCCTGGCACAGCGCGACGTGCTGCTGCCCAGCAAAATCCTGCCGGCCCGCGACCTGCGTCAGCTCACCGTCATTACCGGCCGTCCGGAACAAGACCGCGCCCGTACCCAGGACTGGCTGCACCGCCATGGCTTCCATGGCGCGCTGGTCATGCGCGACGCCACACGCCATAGCGCCCTGCAGACTGCCGAATACAAGGCCCAGGCCATCGTGGCCGGCTGCCATACGCATTTCATTGAAAGCGACATGGCGCAGGCGCTGGAAATCGCCCGGCGTGTCCCGGTGGCCCGCGTGTACTG
>DASPIV010000555.1:0-3155 GCA_035628955.1 Bordetella sp. | reverse complement strand
CCCAACACCCAGGTATGGGGCGGCTCGCCGAACGAGGTGCGGAACATGCGCGCAAAATGGTAGGTGGACAGGGCCGCCACCCCCGCCAGCGTGTCCAGCGTCAGGGCGTCGGCCAGGTGCGCGTCGATATAGTTGCGCACGCGGCGCCGCACCGCCGGCGCCAGCCCGCCCAGCGCCGCCGGCCGGCCTGGCCGGCCGGTGTTCTCGGCCAGCAGATGGTGCAGAATGGTCTCGGCGGCGCTGCTGGCCGCCAGCCGCGCCGCCGGCGCGTCCCAGTCGGCGGCCAGCAGGCCGCGGCACACGGCCGCCAGGGAAGGATCCTGGATATACGTGCGGTCGCGCAGCTCCAGTTCGCGCGGTTCGCGGTCCAGGCGCATGACCGCTTCGCGCGCCAGGCGTTCCGGCGCGATGTACAGGTGCAGGAAACGCACTTCCTCGTTCATGCTCCAGCGCGAATGATGGCGCGCCGGCAGCACGCAGAACTTGCCCGCGCCGCCATGGCGGTCGCGCTGTTCCAGCCGGAAGCAGGTTTCGCCGCCCTGCAGGTATAGCGACAGCGTATGGTGGCCGGGAGTGTCGTAGTCCATCAGCGCGCGGCCGGCGCGCTGGTCGCGGTCCCATTGCGCCACCGCCAGGCCGGCGCCCAGCGAGGCGGCCCGGTCCAGCCGGACGCGCGCGTCCCGCAGGGTGTGGAACAGGGTGAAATCGGACGGCGCCGATGCGATCTTGCTCATGGCCTGGCCATCGTACGCCAGCTTGTGCGCATGCGCGCGCGCCGTCGCGGCCCGGGCCACAAAAAGCGCAAGAACCGGCAATCGCGCCCCGGCCCGCCAGCCTAGACTGCGGCAGGGCGTGCGTACGCCCGGCAGCGACTATCCGCACCCCTGCTTCGGCCACCATCGTGAACCTGTTCCTGTACCTGCTTACCGTACTGATCTGGGGGTCTACCTGGATCGCCATCAAGCTACAACTGGGGGTGGTTGCCATCCCTGTGTCGATTTTCTATCGCTTCGCGCTGGCATCGCTGGTGATGCTGGCGGGCCTGGCGCTGATGGGCCGCCTGCAGCGGCTGGACCGCCGCGGGCACCTGTGGTGCCTGGGCCAGGGGGTGTGCCTGTTCTGCCTGAATTTCCTGTGCTTCTATAGCGCCACCCAATGGATATCCAGCGGCCTGGTGTCGGTGGTGTTCTCGGCGGCCACGCTGTGGAACGTGCTGAACGCCCGCTTGTGGTTTGGCACACCCATCGCGCCCCGGGTAATGCTGGGCGGCGCCTTTGGCCTGGGCGGCCTGGTGCTGCTGTTCTGGCCCGAACTGGCCGGCCAGCAGGCCAGCCACGAAACGCTGCTGGGGCTGGGCCTGGCATTGCTGGGCACGCTGTGCTTTTCCACCGGCAACATGCTGTCGTCGGCCCAGCAGCGCGCAGGTATCGGCCCGCTGACGGGCAATGCATACAGCATGATGTATGGGTCGCTGGTCTTGCTGGCCGGCTGCCTGGCTACCGGCCAGGCCTTTACTTTCGATGCCTCGCCGGCTTATGTGTGGGCCTTGCTGTACCTGGCCGTGATCGGTTCGGTGGTGGGCTTTACGGCATACCTGACGTTGGTGGGCCGCATGGGCCCGGGGCGGGCGGCATACTGTACGGTACTGTTTCCCGTTGTGGCCCTGAGCATTTCGACGGTGGCCGAAGGGTATCGATGGACCCCGCCCGCGGTGGCCGGCCTGGCGCTGGTGATGCTGGGCAACGTGCTGGTGTTCGCGCGGCGCGGCAAGGCCACCCCGGGCCGGGCGGTGGCCGTGAAGCCGTAGCGGCCGTTACCGGAACGTCACTGCGTCTTACGGTATTGCCATGAATGTGAGTCAGCGTTCGGCGTAGTTCTTTTCCAGCTCGTCGTACAGGGGTTTGTTGACCAGGCGCTGGCGCTCGTTGAACAGCGCGAGCAATGCGGGGTCTTCGTCCAGCTTGCCGTCGCGCTTCAGCACGGACAGGGCCTTTTGCATGCCCAGCACCGCGCCCTGCAGCGCCGCGTTTGCATACAGCACCAGGCTGTAGCCCATGCCGCCCAGTTCCTGGGCCGTCAGCGCGGGTGTCTTGCCGCCTACCACGATGTTGATCAACAACGGCTGCTTCAGCAACTGGGGGATCTTGCGGATTTCATCCAGGCTGGTCATGGCCTCGACGAACAGGATGTCGGCGCCGGCCTCGGCGAACTTCTGCGCCCGTTCGATCGCCCCTTCGAAGCCTTCGACTGCCCGGGCGTCTGTGCGCGCGATGATCTGGAAATCAGGATCCTTGCGCGCGTCGGTGGCCGCCCGGATCTTGTCGAGCATTTCCGAGAGCGGCGCCACTGCCTTGCCGGCGAAGTGGCCGCAGCGTTTCGGGAAAATCTGGTCCGTCGATCTGGACGGCATCGGCCCCGGCGCGCTCGAGCGCGCGCACCGTATGCCAGGCATTGACCGCGTTGCCGAACCCTGTGTCGATATCGACAATCAGTGGCAAGTGCTCCACCGCCTCGCGGATGCGCGAGGCGGCGTCAGCCACGTCGCGCAGGCCGATGATGCCCAGGTCGGGCGCACCGTAGTGCATATTGGTCAGCCCGGCGCCCGTCAGATAGACGGCCTCGAACCCCTGGTCCGCGACGATCCTGGCGCTCATTGCGTTGAAGGCGCCGGCCACGATCAGGCCGTCGCGACGGGCCACTTTTTCACGCAGGACTTGTTTCGTCGATTTTTCCATCAGGGTCTCCTACATCGAATATGAAGATATGGCGTCATTCGAGCCGGATCTTGGCGGCCGTGATCAGCTTGTCCCAGCGAGCGGCTTCGCTCATCAGGAATTCGCCGGCCTGTCCGGGGCCGCCATTGATTGTCGTGACACCGATATTCTGCCACCTTCCTCTATGGTGGGAATGTCCGAGGCACGCGCTACACTGCCGTCCGTTCACCGGAGAGCAGAATGCCGTTCGTCCCGTCCGAGATCACGCCTGTCTTTGCCGCCGTCCTGGTAGCCACCAGCTTTCTTACCTCGGCCCTGACGGCCGCCATGGGTCTGGGCGGGGGCGTGGCCATGCTGGCAGTGTTGAGCCTGGGCTTGCCGGTGACCAGTGTGCTGCCGGTGCACGGCGTAGTACAGATGGGCTCGAATAGCGGGCGCGTC
>DASPIV010000554.1:0-4837 GCA_035628955.1 Bordetella sp. | reverse complement strand
CCGCCGGTCAGGCGCACTCATTCCGCAATCTGGGCGAGACGTCGCTGGAAATGCTGGTGATCTACCATCCGCCCCGCAAGCGCAAGCCGGCCACCCTGGCTGAGCGGCTGCAGGTGCGCGTGGAAAGCATGACCCGCGAGGCCGCCAACGTGCTCAGCCTGGAATTGGCGTCGCCCGATGGCTCGTCCCTGCCTTCCTTTGAACCCGGCTCTCACGTAGACCTGCATCTGTCCAATGGATTGGTCAGAAGCTATTCTCTCTGTGGCGGCCACTCGGGCCGGTATCGCCTGGGCATACAGAAAGACCGGGCCAGCCGTGGCGGCTCGCTATACGTGCACGATGAATTGCGCGTTGGCGCCGTCTTGGAAATTTCGTCACCCCGCAACAACTTCCCATTGCACGAAGACGCGACACATTCTGTGTTCATCGCGGGCGGCATCGGCATTACACCTATCTTGAGCATGCTGCGGCGTATGCAGGGGCTGGGCCGTTCAGTGGAACTGATCTATGCCGCACGCGCGCGTGACGAGGTCGCCTTCGCGTCAGAGATCGAGAGGCTGGGTATTCCGGTGCTCTGGCACATCAACGACGAGCAGGGCGGGCCACCTGACCTGGAATCCCTGCTGCGCGGCCGGGCGCCGGATGCCCATTACTATGCGTGCGGCCCTTCTGCCATGCTGGACAGCTTCGAGGCATTGTGTGCAAAGTTGAATCGGCCGAACTGGCACATCGAACGTTTCGCCGTCCAACCCCGGGACGACCCGCCGCAGGCTGACTACACCGTACGCCTGGCCAGATCCGGGCTGAAACTGGATGTGCGCAACGACCGGTCTTTGCTGGACGTGCTGCTCGACGCAGGCATGGACGTTCCCTACAGCTGTCGCGAAGGGACTTGCGGCACCTGCAAAACCGCTGTCCTGCAGGGACAACCCCGCCATCGCGATGCCGTGCTGACCGCGCAAGAGCGCGCCAGCGGTACACTGATAACGCCTTGCGTGTCCGGTTGCGCGGGCAGCGAACTAGTGCTCGACCTTTAGGGTAGTGCTGCTGCGCGCCAGACTGATGCACCGTCTCTGAGCGCGCTGGGCGCGCGGCGTCAGCTTATTCCGCCTTGATGCCGGCCTGGCGCACCAGTTCGCCCCATTTGCGTGATTCGGCCGAGACAAAGGCGCCTAATCCCTCGGGTGTGCTCGAAGCCGGCTGAATGCCGAGCTCCACCATGCGGCGGCGTAAATCGGGTTCGGCAAGAATGGCGACCACGTGCGCGTTCAGGAAATTGACAATGTCCGCCGGCGTTCCTGCCGGCGCGAACAGCGCATTCCACGGGGCCAGATCGAACCCCGCCAGTCCGGACTCGGCCAGGGTGGGGACATCCGGCGTGGCCTCGAAACGCTTGGCCGTCGTGACCGCCAGGGGCTTGATCTTGCCTGCGGCGGCCTGGGGCAGCGACGTGCTTACCGTATCAATAGTCAGTTGAACGCGCTCGCTGAACAGGTCGATAAAGGCCGGCGCGCTGCCCTTGTACGGAACGGGAAACAGCTTTACGTCGCCCAGCTGATTGAATAGCTGCAGAATAACGCGCGCCGAGGTGCTCGGAACGGCAACATTGATACTGCCGGGTCGGCTGCGTCCGGCTTCAATCAGATCTTTGACGTTGGCGATGGGCAGTCCGGGCGCGGCCGACAGCATCATGGGCAGCAAACCGACCAGGGATACCGGCGCGAAGTCCTTGGCCGGGTCGAAGGGCATATGCGCGTACAGGGCAGGATTGGCGGCATGGGTGGCGTTGGTACCCATGAGCAGGGTATATCCGTCGGGTGCCGCCTTGGCGGCGAAGCCTGCCCCAATGTTGCCGCCCGCGCCCGCTTTGTTGTCCACGAATACCTGTTGGCCGATGCGTTCCGACAGTCGCTGTGCGATCAACCGTGAAAGCACATCGGTGCCTTGGCCCGGCGTTCCCGTGACGACGAGCCGGATCTCTTTGGCGGGATAGCCACTCGCCGGCGCCTGCTGGGCAAAGGCGATTGTTGTTGCCATACCGAAACAGGCCAGAGCGCTGGCCGCGAAAGTTTTTTTCATGCGCGTCCTTTCGTTTGCGTTTTCCGCATGGCGTCAACGTGCCGCTTTGCGCGTGCGCGTCGTCGGTGAAACGGTCTTCGACTTGCGGCGTACTGTGTTCTGTTTTTTCGACAAGCTTTTTGCTTCATCGAGAACCTGCCAGCCGGTCTGGCCCCATGTCGTGATACCGCAGACGTTCATGACCTGGATCAGCGCCTCGGCCAATTCGGGCACCGTCAGCCCCTGGTCCACCGCCGCGCGCAGATGGTTCTTGGCGCCCGCAAGATTGCCGGTGGCCGTGTCCAGCACCACATAGATCAGCTCTTTGGTTTTCAGGTCGAGCGCCGATGCCCCGTCAGGCTTGTACAGATAGTCTTTGAACTGTTGATAGGCCACCAAGGCCTCTGGCGCGTATTCCGCCATGGCGCGGATGGGCTCGGGGATGACTCCCAGAACGTCGAGATAATGCGCTTTTGCGCGCTGTACGTCGGCCTTAAGGGTATTTTCCGACGAGAGGCGAGTTTTTGGCGACACGGATTTATCCTTTCTGGTTAACGGTGTGTGGCTACTGGCGCGCCATTGCGAGAATGTGCTCGCAGCGCTTGAGCAGGGGGCCATCGATCATGCGGCCTTCAAAATTTATTGTGCCAACGCCGCGCGCTTCGGCTTCTCGCGACGCCTGAACCAGCCGGCGGCTGAAGGCGATTTCTTCGTCGCTCGGGCAGAACAGGATATTGGCCAATTGGACTTGTCGGGGGTTCAGGCACACCTTGCCGTCGTAGCCCAGGTTGCGCGCTTGCTCCGCGTCGAAGCGAAAGCGCTCGTCGTCGTGAATTTCCAGTACACCTTGGTCGATTGCGCAGATACGCGCGGCCTTTGCCGCCAGCACGATGCGCGAGCGGGCATACAACACTTCGGTGTTCTCGCGCGTACGGCGCGCGCCCAACAAGTCAGTCGCGAAGTCTTCCGCGCCAAAGTAAAGGCCAACCAGGCGCGGGTCGCCAAATGCGATTTCGGTGACGTTGAGCGCGCCCATGGCAGATTCGATTCCGCCAATAATCTTGAACTGGCGGCCCAGAGCGGACTCGGCGGGCGCCAGTACGCTCACGGCGGTTTTCAGTTCGACAACGGAACCCAGCTTGGGAATACATATTCCGTCGACCTTGGCACGCGCAGCGGCTTCCAGGTCGATGCGGAAATGTTCGCTGCGCGGATGATTCACGCGCACATAGATGCCGCCTTGCATGCCTTGCTGCCGTAGATACTCGACGATCTCGGGTAGTCCGTCGCGCGCCTGCTGCTTGTGAGGCTCGGGCGTGCCATCCTCAAGATCCATGACAGAGCAATCCGCTCCCAGGCTCGGAAACTTGCGAAGGTACTCAGGGCGGTTGGCCGGCGCGATGAGCCAGCTTCGGATGAGTTCCATGCAGTATCTCCTTGAGCGTTTCATTTTTGGATGCTAAATTGCATGCAAAGTCTAGAGCTAGTTTTCGCTGGCGTCAATCAAGCTGCTTCCGGACACGCTCGACTTCCTGCAAAGCTCTAGGAGAGCACATGGCTGGTCCTTTGAATGGCATTCGCGTCCTTGATTTGAGTTCCGTGCTTATGGGGCCGTCGGCCACGCAAGCGCTTGCCGAAATGGGGGCAAGCGTCATCAAGGTCGAATCCCTGACGGGCGATACCACGCGCAAGATCGGGCCTTCGGCGCGTACCGACAGCATGGGCTCGAACTTTTTGAACATGAATCGCGGCAAGCGCAGCATCGCCCTGGATCTCAAGCATCCTCTCGGGGTAAAGACCCTGCGGCAGCTGTTGGCGCAGGCCGATGTACTGATCCACAATATTCGCCCGCAGGCGGCGGCCCGGCTTGGCTTGAGCTATGAAGCGGTTGCGGCCATCAAGCCTGATATTGTCTATTGCGCGCTCAACGGCTTCGGCAGCACCGGCCCCTATGCGGGCCAATCCGCCTACGACGATATTATTCAGGGCTTGGCCGGTTTGCCGGCGCTAGGGGCGCAAAGCGGCCAAGCCCCCCGGTATGTGCCGACGCCCATCGCCGATCGGGTCGCAGGCCTGCAGGCCGTCATCGCGGTAACGGGGGCCTTGCTGCACCGCGAACGCACGGGCGAAGGCCAATTGGTCGAGGTGCCGATGTTTGAATCCATGGCGCATGTGGTGTTGTCCGATCATTTATACGGACGCACGTTCGTACCTGCACGTGGAGAGGCCGGCTACACCCGGGTTCTTTCGCCATCGCGGCATCCCTATCAGACCGCAGACGGGTATGTGTGCGTCCTGATCTACACCGACCGGCACTGGGCTGCCTTCTTCGATCTGGTCGGCCGTCCGGACCTGGCCGAGGATCCGCGTTACGCGACCATGCGGGCGCGCAATGTGAATATCGATATGCTTTACGGTTTCGTGGCCGAGACCCTGGCGCGCAAAACCACTGAAGCGTGGCTGACCGCCTTCCGGTCGGTGGATATTCCTGCGGGGCCCATGAACACCCTGGATACGCTGATCGATGACCCTCATTTGAATGCCGTAGGGTTCTTCGAAGAGATCGACCATCCGAGCGAAGGACGCCTCCGCGCGCTGCGCGCGCCCGTGTCGTGGTCGCGCAGCCATCCCGAATCGTTGTGTGCCGCGCCCAACCTGGGGGAACACGGATTGGCCATTCTGCGTGAAGCGGGTCTCAGCGAGCCTGAAATCGCGGCGTTGTACGATGCCGGCGTGCTGGGCGGACCTGCCCTCGAGCCGGCGGGGCGGCTTGAGCGTG
>DASPIV010000553.1:0-4542 GCA_035628955.1 Bordetella sp. | reverse complement strand
GCGGGCAACGACCTGGCCTGCATGTGCGACATACGCATCGCATCCGAGCGGGCCGCCTTTGCGGAAAGTTTCGTGCGCCTGGGGCTGACCGCCGGCGATGGCGGCGCATGGCTGCTGCCACGCATCGTGGGCATGTCGCGCGCCTGCGAACTGGCATTTACCGGCAAGACCATCGATGCCTCCACTGCCCTGGCATACGGACTGGTTTCCGAAGTGGTAAGCCCCCAGGCCCTGCTGCCCGCCGCGCACGACATGGCACGGCAGATCGCCCAGCATTCCGGACATGCCATGCGCCTGACCAAGCGCTTGCTGCGCGAAGGGCAGCACACCCGGCTGGACACCTTGCTGGAATTATCGGCCGCCTACCAGGCCTTGGCCCACCACACCGACGAACACGAGACCGCGCTTGAAGCCGCGCTGGCGCGCCTGCGGCACTGAACCGCTGCAATACGCCAGGCACGGCGCCCTGCCGGCCACAAAGCCAAAGACCGGCCACGACCGGCACAAAGAGGAGACCTCATGCAAGCCACTCGACGAGCACTGATCGGCGCCCTGATGGCGCTGCCCGCACTGCGTGTGCGCGCCTCACCGGCCTGGCCGGACCGGCCGGTCCGCCTGGTTCTGCCGTATTCCGCCGGCGGCCCGACCGATACCCTGGCACGTGCGCTGGCAGCCAAAGTATCGGCGCAGCTGGGGCAGTCGCTGGTAGTCGAGAACAAGACCGGGGCCAGCGGCAATATTGCCTGCGAGGCCGTCGCGCGGGCCGAGCCCGATGGATACACCCTGCTTTACCATTCGTCGGGGCTGGCGATCAGCCCTGCCCTGCACCGCCAGCTCAGCTACGACCCCGTGCGCGACTTCACGCCGATTGCGCAGACCGCATCCATTCCGCTGGTGATCATGTCCGCGCCTGGCATGCAGGCCAGCAATATCGAGAGCTTCGTCGCCTATTTGCGCGACCATCCCGACCAGCTCAGCTACGGCACGGGCGGCGTCGGCAACATCACGCACCTGAGCGTCGCGTTGTTCCTGCATGCCACGCAAACGCGCGCGGTCGGCGTACCCTACCAGGGCACCGCGCCGGCCATGGTGGCCATGCTGGGCGGCCAAGTGCAGTTCATGGCCGATGCGGTCAGTTCCGGCCTGCCGTATATCCGTGACGGACGCGTCCGGGCATTGGCGGTTACCGGTCCCGCCCGAACTGCCGTACTGCCCGAGGTGCCGGCGTTGGCCGAAACCGTGATGCCGGGCTTTGAGGCCAGCACCTGGCACGGCGTCCTGGCGCCGGCCGGCACGCCGCAACCTGTCGTCGACCGCTTGAACACGGCGCTGCGCGCGGCGGTGGGCGATGCGCAGATCGTGCAGCAGTTCTCGCGGCAAGGGGTGGACCTGAAAGCATCCACGCCACAGCAGTTCGCCAGTTACCTGCGCGCCGAAGTCGACCGTTGGCGCCAGGCGGCCGAGGTGGCGGGCATCCAGCCAGAATAACGATCCGGGCATGGCCATACCTGGCCATGCCCGCACCAGGAAAAGGAGACAGAAAATGAAGACACGCCACGCCTTGCCCGCCGCCCTGCTGGCCGCCACGCTCGCCATGGGTGCCAGCCCATGCGCACTGGCCGCGCCGTATCCCGAGCGCCCCGTCAAGATCATCGTCTCGCTGCCGCCCGGCAGTGGGGCGGACTCGACCGCCCGGTTCCTGTCGAAGCACCTGGGTGCAACCTTCAAGCAGCCGTTCATCGTGGAAAACCGGCCCGGCGCCAACAGTTTCATTGCCGCGCAAGCCGTGGCCGGCGCGCCGCCCGACGGATACACCATGTTCGTGGCCAGCAATTCGCCCATGACCACCAATGCCGCGGTCTTCAAGAACCTGCCCTACGACGCCGTGAACGACTTCGCGCCTGTTGCGCCCATAGCCAAGTTCCCCATGGTGATCGTGGTTCCCGAGAACTCGCCGTACCGCAGCATTGCGGACCTGGTCTCGGCGGCCCGCGCGGCGCCGGGCAAACTGAACTACGCCAGCGGCACCGCCACCTACCGGGTGGTGATGGAATTGTTCCACGAGCAAAATGGCATCTCGGCCACGCATGTGCCCTACAAAGGCACTTCGGCGGCATTGACCGATGTGGCCGCCGGTGTGGCGCAATACACGGTCGCGGATGTCAGTGCCGCGTTGCCATTGATACGGGGCGGCAAACTGCATCCGCTTGCCGTCACCAGCGCGCAGCGCATCGAAAGCCTGCCCGACGTACCGACGCTGGAAGAAAGCGGCACCAAAGGGTACAAGGCCTATGCCTGGACGGCCGCATTCTTTCCCGCCAAGGTCGACCCGGCCATCATCGCCCAGGTGTCCGCCGCCATTGAAGAGGCCATGCGCAGCCCGCAAGGCGTGGCTTTCCTGGCGAAACTGGGAGGCCAGGCTTTCAACGGCGGGCCGCAGTTGCTGCGCGATTTCCAGCTTGAAGAGCTGCGCACCATGCAGCGCATCGCGAAGCAGGCGAATATCCAGCAAGAATGAGCCAGCCGGGGCTCAATCCGCGGCGTCGGCTGCCATCAGTTGCAGCGCCATCGCCATGAAATTGGCGGCGGTCGGCGAAGCGGTATCAGGGTGCACGGCCAGCGCAATGCCCACCTTGATGATCTCGGCTAGCCCCGTTACCTTCACCAGCGCCACACTGCCCGCATTGCGGCGGGCCACCGCCGGCACCAAGGCCACGCCCAGCCCGCTTTCCACCAGGCTCAGGATGGTCTGCACCTGGATCGCTTCCTGGGTAATGCGCGGCTGCACGCCTGCTGTCTGGAAGGCATACAGTACCAGGGCATGCATGGCCGGCACGTGAGTGCGCGAATAACCGATGAACGGCTCTTGCGCGAGTTCTTCCAGCGCGATTTCGTCGCGTGCCGCATAGGGGCTGTCGGTGGGCACGGCCAGCACCAGGTGGTCATGCTGCAATAACACCAGGCGCGCACTCGAGGGTTCCAGCACTGGGAACCGCACCAGGGCGACATCCAGCGAGTGCTCGCCCAGGCGACGCAGCAGTTCCGCGGTGGTTGATTCTTCGATGATCAGGTCGACGCGCGGATAGGCCCGGCGGAACGCCGGCAATATGCGTGGCATCAATCCGTAGGTGGACGAACCTACGAAACCCACGCGCAGTTCTCCTTGTTCGCCCGCCGCGCCTTCTTTCGCGGCGCGCCGGACTTCATCTGCGTAGAACAGCGTGGTGCGCGCATAGCGCAACACCACTGCGCCGGCAGGCGTGGCCTTCAAGCCTGCGGGCAGGCGCTCGAACAACTGCACCCCCAGCTCTTCCTCGAGTTTCTTGATGGCCGTCGATAGCGGCGGCTGTGCCATATGCAGGCGCTCGGCCGCACGATGGAAGTTCAAGGTTTCGGAAAGTACCAGCAATTGCTTGAGCTGGCGTAGCTCCATGCGGAGTGCTCCCTGTGGCAGGCGCGCCGGATCGCGATATGTGAAGGATATTGCCCGGTCTATATCTAATATTAGACTGGCCTGACACACGCAGGTAGATTGCCGGGCAGGGCTGGCACGGTGCCGCATACCGCGCAGCCCGCGCCATTCCGGATCCGGAGGTCTATTGGAAAACATTGCCGGCGCATTGCGCGCGATCGCCATTCCCCCCGAAGACGAAGCCCTGCGCACGCCGTTGCGCACCTTCCTGACAAGCACGTTGGCGAATGTTGCGCCGCATGTGCGGGCCCGCTCGTGGATGGGATACGACGCCGAGTTCAGCCGCGCGCTGGCCCGGCAAGGCTGGCTGGGCCTGACCCTGCCCCGAGCCTACGGCGGTGCGGAGCGCAGCAACTATGCCCGCTTCGTGGCCAGTGAAGAACTGCTGGCCATCGGCGCACCGGTGTCGGCCCATTGGATTGCCGACCGGCAGACCGCACCCCTGATCCTGCGCTACGGATCGGCCAGCCAGCGCGAGTTCTACCTGCCGCGCATCATTCGCGGCGAGGCCTTTTTCTGCATCGGCATGAGCGAACCCGACACCGGCTCGGACCTGGCCAGCATCCGCACCCGCGCGCAGCGTTTCGAAGGCGGCTGGCGCCTGAATGGACGCAAGATATGGACGACCAACGCTCATCGGTCGCACTATATGTGCGCGCTGGTACGCACCTCCGGCACGCCGCAGGATCGTCACCAGGGCCTGTCGCAGTTCATCGTGGATATGTCGCTGCCGGGTATCTCGGTACGGCCGGTGCGCGACATTACCGGCGACACGCATTTCTGCGAAGTGCTGTTCGATAACGTCGCGCTGCCGGCCGATGCACTGATCGGCGACGAAGGCGCCGGCTGGCAACAGGTCACCGCCGAGCTGGCCTTGGAGCGCAGCGGGCCGGAACGACTGCTTTCCAGCATGGTGCTCATCGACACCTGGCTGGCACATGTACGCACGCGCCCCGGCGAACAGCGCACGGCCGAGCTGGCGGGAAGGATCGCGGCCCGGCTGGCGGTGCTGCGCGCCATGTCGCTGTCAGTCGCGAACCAACTCGAGCGCGGGCTCAACCCCAGCCTGC
>DASPIV010000552.1:0-11853 GCA_035628955.1 Bordetella sp. | reverse complement strand
TAGATATCCAGGCGAAACTGCGGCAGGGCCATGCCGTCGGGCAAGTCTTCGAACACCACCTGCACGCGCGCTCCCATATGTACGGCGTCGGGCGGCGAATCGACGATGTTGGCCATCATCCGGGTGCCTTCGTCCAGGTCGATGGCCGCCACCACATACGGCAGGCGTTCTTTCATGGCGCTGTGGGCGGCTCGGTGATTCACCGTAAAGGTGTAGATCGTGCCTTTGCCGCTGCAGGGCATCCACCGCAGCCGGTCGGACAGGCAGGCAATGCAGAACCCGCGCGGGTAGAACTGGCGCGCGCCGCAGGCCTGGCATTCCTGGATCACCAGTTTGTGAGCCGCGGCGGCCTCCCAGTAGGGGCGCGTAATGTCGGTGGGCTGGGGGATGGGGCGTTGTCCGGACGTCATGCTCACACTCCAAGAATCATGGTGGTATTGGCGGAAAACACCAGCCCCGGCGCGTGCACCATGGCCAGCCTCGGGTCGGGCAGCTGGCGCTGGCCGCACTCGCCGCGCAATTGCTTCACGGCTTCGATCACCAGCAGCATGCCGAACATGCCGGGGTGGTTGTAAGACAGCCCGCCGCCCGACGTGTTGATGGGGAAGGCCCCGCCTGGCCCCAGCCGCCCGCCCGCGACGAAATCCTTGCCCTCGCCGCGCTTGCAGAAGCCCAGCTCTTCCAGTGACTGGATGACGCCGATGGTGAAGTGGTCATAGATCTGCACCACATCGATGTCGCTGCGCGACACGCCGGCCATGGCCAGCGCCTGGTCGGCTGTCTGGGCCACGCCCGTGTCGAGCCAGTCGCCGGTATTGAAAGGCGTGTAGTGGTGCGCGAAGGTTTCGGCGATGCCGCGCACGTACACCGGTGGCCGCGCCAGGTCGCGCGCGCGTTCGGCGGTGGTGACGACCAGCGCCCCCCCCGCATCGGTAACCAGGCAGCAATCGCGTTGGCGCAGCGGTTCGGCGATATAGGCCGACGCCAGTACGTCGTCGATGGACAGCGGATCCCGCTTGTAGGCCTTCGGGTTGAGCATCGCCCACTGGCGCGCCGCGACCGCCACTTCCGCCAGGGCTTGCGGCGTGGTGCCGTAGCGGTGCATGTGCAGGCGGGCCACCATGGCGTAATACCCGATAGGGCTCAACTGTCCGTAAGGGGTGATGAACTGGCCGCGCGGACTGCGCGTGTCTTCGGCGACGACGCCCAGCTTGCGCGAACCATCCGACAACTGGGTGCTGCCATAGGTGATCAGTGCCACGTTGCACATGCCTGCGTGGATGGCGGCCATGGCATGGCGGATATGCAGCACGTTGGACATGCCGCCCACATTGGTCGAATCGACATAGCGGGGGCGGATACCCAGGTATTCCGCCACCTGCAGGCTCGAGAACCGGTCGTCGGTGTGCGCGAAGATGCCGTCCACGTCGCGCAGCGCCAGGCCGGCGTCGAGCAGGGCCCGCTGCGCGGCTTGCCCTTGCAGTTCCAGCGCGCTCAGCCCGGGTACCTTGCCCAGGTCCGATTCGGCTGCGCCCGCGATGGCAACGGATCCGGATAAATGATCAGTCATAAGTGCTTTCCGTCCTTGGGTTGTATCGGCCCGCCTATAGCGACCGGGCGATCAGTTCACGCATGATTTCCGACGACCCGCCATAGATACGGTTGGGCCGCACGTCGGTGTAGGCCCGTCCGATGGGGTATTCGCGCATGTAGCCATAGCCGCCGTAGAACTGCAGCAGGTCGTCGATTGCGCGGGTGGCCTCGGTGGCCCAGAGCTTGGCCATTGCCGCGCCGGCGGCGTCCAGCGTGCCGTCCATGTAGCGCAGGATGCAGCTGTCCACAAAGGCGCGCGTGGCGGCGGCCAGGGCCTTGATGTCGGCCAGCTTGAAGCGGATGTGCTGGTTCTCGATCAGGGCCTTGTCGAAGGCGCGCCTTTCCTTGGTGTATTCGACGGTCCAGTCCAGTGCCGCTTCCAGCGCGGCAGCGCAGCGCACGGCAATCATCAGGCGTTCTCTGACCAGCTCTTTCATCAGGTACCCGAAGCCCTGACCGGCTTCGCCCACCAGCGTGTCGGCCGGCACCTCCATGTCCTGGAAGAACAGTTCGCAGGTGTCTTGCGCCTTCTGCCCGACCTTGTCCAGCAGGCGGCCGCGCTTGAAGCCCGGCGTGGCGGTATCGACCCAGAACAGGCTGATGCCGCGCGCGCCCGCCGCGGGGTCGGTCTTGGCCACCACCATCACGCGGTCTGCGTGCAGGCCGTTGGTAATGAAGGTTTTCTGGCCGTTGATCAGATAGCCGTGCTCCGTTTTCTGCGCCGTGGTGCGGATGGCCTTCAGGTCGCTGCCGGCACCGGGCTCTGTCATGGCGATGGCGCCCACGATGTCGCCTTGCGCCATGCCCGGCAGGGATGCCTGTTTCTGGGCCTCGGTACCGAAATTCAACAGGTATGGCGCCACGATGTCCGAGTGCGTCGTGAAGCCGGTGATGCCGCTGGACAGCGAGCTGGCGATTTCTTCCAGCACCACCACCGTATACAGGAAGTCGCCGCCCGCACCGCCATATTCGTCGGGGATATTGGTCAGCAGCATGCCGATCCGCCCCGCCTTGCGCCACAGGTCGCGCGGGACGTGGCCTTCGGCTTCCCATTGCGCGTGCCAGGGGCTGATTTCGTCCTGGATGAAGCGCGCAATGGTGCGGCGGAACTGATCGTGTTCCGCCGAAAACCCGGGTCGCCGATAGGTACCGGCCTGGATATCCGCCATAGCTGTTCCTTTAGTGTCGCCGGGCCCTAGTGCGCAATGCCGACGTCTTGCGGCCAATACCGCTGCTTGACCAGGCGCTTGAGCAGCTTGCCCGATTCGGTGCGCGGCATGTCGGTAATGAAGTCCACCGTGCGCGGGCACTTGATGTGCGAGATATGTGCGCGGCAATAGTCGATCAGTTCGTTGGCCAGCGCCTCGCCGGCCAGTTGCGGATCGATCAGTTGCACCACGGCCTTGACCTCTTCGCCGAACTCTTCATTGGGCACCCCGATGACGGCCACGTCCTGCACGGCCGGATGCAAGGCCAGACGATTCTCGGCTTCCTGGGGATAGATATTCACGCCGCCGGACACAATGGTGTTGGACAGGCGGTCGGTCAAGTACAGGAAGCCTTCCTCGTCCAGGTAGCCGATGTCGCCGTAGGTGGCCCAGCCGCGATCGTTGTAGGCGTCACGGGTTTTCTCGGGATCGTTGTGGTACTGGAAGCTGCCGCCGCCGGAAAAGTAGATGGTGCCCGGCTGCCTGGGCCCGAGTTCCCGCCCGTCTTCATCCACGATGTGGACCTTGCCGAACTCGGGGATGCCCACCGAACCCTTGTGCTGCAGCCATTCGTGCGAGTTCAGCGAGGTGCGGCCCACCAGTTCGGTGCCGCTGTAGTATTCGTACAGAATCGGGCCCCACCAGGCGATCATGGCTTCTTTGATCTCGACCGGGCAGGGGGCGGCGGCATGTACCGCATAGCGCAGCGAGCCCAGGTCGCAGGCGTTGCGCTGCGCCTCGGGCAGGCGCAGCAGGCGGATGAACATGGTGGGCACCCATTGCGAATGGGTCACTGCATAGTCCTGGATCGCGCGCAGCGCCTGTTCCGGATCGAACTTCTCCATCATGACGCACAGACCGCCGGCGCGCAGCACGGCCATGTTCCAGCGCACCGGCGCGGTGTGATAGAAGGGCGCCGTGGACAAGTAGACGCTGTCCTGGTCGAACGCTTTCCAAGCGCTGCGCGCCGACGTATCGGCGCGGAAGAATCCGTTGGCGGTCTCCAGCGGGCGCTTGATGCCTTTGGGCACGCCCGTGGTGCCCGACGAATAGCAGAAGTCCGTGCCCTCGGGCGTTTCCGGCAGCGATACGTCGGCGGGAAAGCGGCCGATCCAGGCGGGGTACGATTCGAACCCTGCGCGCTCGTCATCCATGATGACGCAGGTCGTGCCGCGCTGGCGGAAGGCGTCATACGACACTTCATGCAGGGTATGGCGCGAGCAGAACAGCACCTTGGCGTCCGAATCGTTGACGATGTATTGCACTTCGTCGCGCTTGAGGTGGCGGCTGACCGTGACGTAGTACAGGCCGATGCGGTGGGCCGCGCACAGGATCTCGAAGTAATAAGGGTGGTTTTCCAGGAACACCGCGATCGAATCGCCGGTCTTCAGGCCGGCCGCCAGCAGGGCGGCCGCGCATTGCCGCGTGCGCCGTTCCAGTTCGGCCCAGGTAACGGCGTATCCGGACGGAATCAGGCAATAAGCGATGCGATCGGGCGTATCCCGTGCATGGCGCTCGATAGGAGACATGCGGACTTCCTCCATGGTTCAGTCGATGATGGCGATACCGTTGTTCAGCACCACGGCGCCGCGTTCGTGCGCCACGGCACGGAAGTGCACCGACGTTGCGTGCCGCCATATTTCCACCCTCAGAGTCTCGCCGGGGTACATGGGGGCCGAGAAGCGTACGGAAAAACTGCGCATCCTGGCCGGATCGGTCGGGCAGCAAGTTTTCAGCAGGGCGCGGGCGGCCATGCCGAAAGTGCACAGGCCGTGCAGAATGGGCCGCTCGAACCCCGCCTTGGCGGCCATGGCGGGCAGCGCGTGAATGGGATTGAGGTCGCCGTTCAGCCGGTACAGCAATGCGGCCTGCGGCAGGCTGGGTATCAGCACGGTGTGCCGGGGTGGGCCATCCGGTACGGCCGGCAGCGGGGCCAGCGGCTCGTCGCCCTGCCCGAATCCGCCGTCGGCCCGGCAGAACGACACATGTTCGATGCTGGCCAGCGGCTGGCCGTTGCCGGCATCGAGAATATTGCGGGTCGTGACCACCAGGGCGCCCTTGCCGGCTCCTTTGTCGATGACGCGCGTGACCCGGGTCTTGCTGGTCACCGCCGCTTGCGCGCCCACCGGCGCGTGGAACGTCATCCGGTGTTCGCCGTGCAGCAACTGCACCCAGTCGATGCCGGTGTCGGGATGGGCGGTCCATGCGCCCGGGGCGCCGACCACCGCCAGCCGGGTGGGTACGGCCAGCGTGTCCTGTTCGTACACGAAGCGCAGGTCATCTTCGTCGGTGGGCTGGCTGCCGTAGCCCAGCGTCAATGCATACAGGATGCTGTCCTGCGTGCTGTAGCAGTCGGTGCGGTCGTCGAAATGCCAGTTCCGCAAGCGTTCATACTGAATGGCCATACGTAGGTGATCCTGTTCAAGCGCTGCGCGGCGACGTCGCCGCGCGCGGCGGTTACTGCACTTTGATACCGGCTTCCTCGATGACTTCGCGCCAGCGCCCGGTTTCCTTGCGCACGAATTCGTCGAATTCCTGGCTGGTGCCGCCAACGGGATTGCCGCCTTGCTTGATCAGCGCTTCGCGCACGCCCGGATCGGCCAGTACCTTGTTCAGTTCCGCATTCAGGCGCTGCACGCGCTCGGGCGGCGTCTTGGCCGACACGAACAGCCCAAGCCAGGTGCCGCCGACCAACTGCGGGTAGCCCAGTTCCGCTACGGTGGGCACGTCGGGCATCAGCGGGCTGCGTTCCGCACTGAAGACCGCCAGCGCCCGCAGCCGGCCCGATTCGATCATGGGCTTGGCGGTAATCATGTTGTCCACCATGAAATCCACCTGTCCCCCGACCAGGTCGGTGACGGCCGGTGCCGCACCCTTGTAGACCACATTGATGGCAGAGATGCCCAGCTCTTTTTTCAGGACTTCGCCGATCAGGTGGCTGGAAGCGCCCATGGTGGAAATGGCCATCGCGATGTCGCCGTTCTTGGACTTGGCGTAGGCCTGCAGCGAGTCCAGGTCTTTCACGGGCAGCTTGGGGTTGACCACCAGCACACTGGGCATGGAAATGACGTTGATGACGGGCGCGAAGTCCTCCATCTTGTAGGGCAGTTTGCTGTACAGCGAATAGTTGGCGGCGTTCGGACCCAGGCTGCCCATGACCAGCACATGGCCGTCCGGCGTGGCGTTCAGCATGCCCTGCATGCCGATGATGCCGCCGCCGCCAGGCATGTCTTCGACCACCACAGGCTTATCCAGCTGGCGTGACAGCTTCTCGCCCAACAGCCGGCTGGTCAGGTCCAGGATGCCGCCGGCGGAACTGGGGGCGATGATGCGTATCGGCTTGGACGGGAAATCCGAAGCCGCGGATGCGGGCGCTGCCAAGAGCAACGCCATGCCGGTACCGAAAGCCAGGATGCCTGCTTTGATTTGTTGTCTCATTTCGTTCTCCTTGCGCTGCGCGCTAGTCGAGCTTCAGTGCGTTGTCGGCCACGAGCTTGTTCCATTTTTCGTATTCCGAGCGCAGGAACGCCTTGGCCTCTGCCGGGCCACCCTTCATGGGCGATGCGTACAGGCGTTCGGTGTAGGCAGCGGCTTCAGCGCCCGCGTTGATCTCGGCCACGGCCTGGCTCAGGCGCTGCACCACGGTGTCGGGCACGTTGGCCGGCGCCACCAGCATGTACGAGGCGCCCACGTTGAAGCCTTTCAGGCCGGCTTCGTCCAGGGTGGGCACATCGGGAAAGACCTTCATGCGTTCCAGGCCGGTAACGGCCAGGATCTTCAGCTTGCCGGCCTGCACCAGCGGCACTTCGGTCGACACGCTGCCGAACATCATGTCGATGTCCGCGGCCATCAGCGCCACCTCGGCCGGCGAGACGCCCTTGTAGGGCACATGGGTCAGCTTCGCGCCTGTCATGGCCTTGAAGAGCTCGCCGGACAAATGAATCGACGAGCCCACGCCGGCCGAACCGAAGGTCAGGAAAGAGTCCGGCTTGGTGCCCGCCTGGATGATGTCGTCGACGTTCTTAAAGGGCGAATTCGGCGGCACCACCAGCATGTTGGGGGTAGAGGCGATCAGCGCAATGGGAGCGATGTCCTTGTCCCAATCATAGGAATTGCGCTTGAGCGCCGCATTGGAAGCGATGTAGTTGGCCCCCATGGCAATGGTGTAGCCATCGGGCTTGGTCTGGGCCAACGACTGGATGGCCACGTTGCCGCCGGCGCCCGGGCGGTTTTCCACGATGAAGGGCTGCCCCAGCTTGCGCGAAAGCTGCTCGGCGTAGAAGCGCGCCAGCAGGTCGGTGGCGCCGCCGGGCGCGAATCCCACGTACACCTTGACCGGCTTGTCGGGGTATTCCGCATGGGCGGCAGGGGCGCTCACCATGGCCAGGCCGAGCGCTGCCGCAGACAACAACTTCACAACTGCCATTTGTCACCTCCTGAGTTTTTATAAGTGCATGCCGATTTATACGACATGTCGTAGATTATAACGACATACCGAATTTAATTGCAATGAATTCCGGGTATACGTATACTTCTACCGTATATCGTATTGTCTGGCCCCGTCCTGCCGCGGTGCCGGGCATGTGGTCTGGCAGTTCAGCCTTGAAGGGGAAAAAATTGGATCTACAACTCACGGGGAAAGTCGCTTTGGTTACCGGTTCCGGCCGCGGCATTGGCTACGCCTCGGCATTGGCCATGGCACGTGAAGGCGCGCGGGTCGTCATTACCGACATCAATCCGCAGGCGGTCGAGTCGGCCACCGCGCAGCTGAAAGAAGCGGGACACGAGGCCCTGGGCGTGGTGGCCGACGTCTGCGACGCGCAGCAGGTGCAGGCCTTGGCCGACCAGGCCGTGGCTGAATTCGGGTCGATCGACATTCTGGTCAACAACGCGGGCTTTACCCGCGACAAGTATCTGACCAAAATGCCCGAAGCGGACTGGGACGCGGTGCTGGACACTATCCTGAAGGGCGCCTACTACTGCACCCGGGCCGCCCTGCCTTCCATGATGGAAAAGCGCTGGGGCCGGGTGATCAATATCGCGTCCCGGGCGCACCTGGGTAATCCCGGGCAGACCAACTATTCCGCCGCGAAGGCCGGGTTGATCGGTTTCACGCGTTCGCTTGCCTACGAGCAGGGCAAGTTCAACATCACGGCGAACGCCATTGCCCCCGGCTTCGTGGAAACCGACCTGATCCGCGCGCTTTCCACCTATGAAACCCTGCGCGCCAACGCACTGGCCCGCCAGCCGGTGCAGCGCCTGGGGGCGGTGGAAGACATTGCCGACGCGGTGGCGTTCCTGGCTTCGGCGCGCGCCAGCTTCATTACCGGTGAAACCCTGCACGTCACCGGGGGGCGGTACGCTAGCTAGCGCCGCAGGCGGCACACGCCAAGTACAGGAGACTACACAACATGAATTCCCCCTCAAGCCAGGCCGTGCTGGCGGCATTGCCCGACGTGGGCTATGCGTTCGAATCGGCCGGCCGTACGATTTCCGAGGCCGACATTGTCCAGTTCGCCTGCCTGTCAGGCGATTTCAACCGCCTGCACGTGGATGCCGAATACGCGAAGTCCACGCGCTACGGGCAACGCATTGCCCATGGCTTGCTGGTGCTGTCGGTGCTTTCCGGCCTGACCACCCAGACCGTGGCCTATCGCGGGCTGGAACCCCACGTGCTGGCCCTTATCGACCTGAACTGCCGCTTTCCCAAACCCACTTTCATCGGCGACACAGTGCATGCGCGCGTCACGGTGGCCGAGCGCACGGCCGACGTCAAGCCAGGACGCGTCAAGATCGTATTCAGGCGCGAAGCCGTGAACCAGCGCGGCGAGGTCGTGGTGCAGGCCGACTTCGCCATGCTGATGCGCGAGCCCGGAGCCGCCGCATGAAGCCCTTTGCCGATCTTTCCCGCTTCATCGATCCGGTCAACGTGGCCGTGGTGGGGGCCTCCGCGCGCCCATCCAGCCAGGGCGGCCGCCTGTACGAAAACCTGGTACGCCATTCGCGCATACGCGGCAAGGTGTATGCCGTCAATCCAGCGTACAGCGAGATCGGCGATGCGCCATGCTGGCCGTCGATACGCGAACTGCCCGCAGGGGATATCGACGTCGCGCTGGTAATCGTCAATGCCTCGCGCGTGCTCGATACCCTGCGCCAGTGCGCCGAACGCAAGATTCCCTATGCCATCGTCATGTCTTCGGGGTTTTCCGAGGCGGGCGACGCGGGCCGCGCCCTGGAGCAGGAAATCGCGCGACTGTGCCGGGATACCGGCCTGCATGTCTACGGGCCCAATTGCCCGGGCTTCGTCAACGTGCGCGACCGCATCGGCATGACGTTCTCGCCGGCCTTCAGGCATGACCTGAATGCCGGCTGCATCGGGCTGGCAACGCAGGGCGGCGGACTCGGACGCAACCTGCTGCAAGGCTTGAGCCATGGCCAGGGAGTAGGGCTGTGGTTTTCCGCGGGCAATGAAGTCGACCTGGAAATTCCGGATTTCATCGCCTGCATGGCGCAAGATCCGCAGATCAAGGTAATCGGCCTGCTGATGGAAGGCGTCAAGGACGGCCGCCGCCTGACCGCCGCGCTGGACCTGGCGCGCCAACGCGGCAAGCCGGTGGTGGTGCTGAAGATCGGCCATTCCGAAGCGGGCGTGCGCGCGGCCCAGTCGCATACCGCATCGATCGCCGGCAGCGCCGCCATCAACAGCGCCGTATTCCGGCAATTCGGCGCGATCGAGGTCGACGACCTGGACCAACTGCTGGCCGTGGCCCGGCTGCTTGCGATGGGCGCACCCAAAGTGGGCAGCGGCTTGTGCATCTATACCTTTTCGGGGGGCACGGCGGCCCTGGCAACCGATATCGCGGGCATGGCGAACCTTCCCATGGCGGCATTCTCGGACCAGACCAACGCCACGCTGAAATCGCTGTTGCCCGACTTTGCCAACATTGCCAACCCGGTCGATACGACCGCCGACATTCTGCGCGACCAGGACGCCGCCAACGAATGCCTGCGCGTCATCTGCAACGACCCGCAGGTGGGCGCGGTGCTGTTTCCCATTCCCATGGACTACGGCGATGTCACCGACGGCATCGCGCAGTCCATCATCGACGTGTCGCGATCGACGGCCACCCCCATCATTCCGGTATGGATGAGCCGCCGCATGGGCGGCGGCTTCCAATTGCTGGAGCAGCATGGCCTGCAGCCTTTTATGTCGGTCTCGGCCGCCATTGCCGCGTTGTCGCGTATCTGGCCGTCGGCGGGCACGCAGTCGGACCCAACCCCCGCCAGCGAGGCACACGGGTCCAGCGCCTTGGCGGGTCCGGATCCGGCCAGGCAGCAATTGAGCGAGGCGCAATCCAAGGCGCTGCTGAAACAGGCGGGGGTTCCCTTGCCGCCCAACCAGGTCGCCACCAGCGCCCGGCAGGCCGCCCGTGCCGCGGCCCGCATCGGCTTTCCGGTGGTAATGAAGATCGCCAGCCCCGACATTGCCCACAAGACCGAAAGCGGCGGCGTGCGCCTGGGGATCGATTCCGAGGCGGCCGCCGCCGCGGCATTCGACAGCATACGCGCCGCGGTGGCGCAGGCCGCGCCCGCCGCGCGCATCGAAGGCGTGCTGGTAGAGGCCATGCTGCCCGCGGGCGGACGCGAGGTGCTGGTGGGCGTGCACCGCGACGCTGCTTTCGGCCTGGTGCTGACGTTCGGACTGGGCGGCATTTTCGTCGAAACCCTGCGCGATACGGCGCACCGGATGATTCCGCTGCAGCGCCAGGATGCCCGGGACCTGTGGCATGAAATACGCCACACCGCGATTCTGCAAGGCGTGCGGGGGCAGCCGCCGGGCGACCTGGCTGCGCTGGAAGACTTGATCCTGCAAGTGTCCGCGTTCGCCGAACGCCACGCCGATACGCTGCTCGAACTGGAACTCAATCCCGTATGGCTGGGCCCGGCCGGCCAGGGCGCCATCGCGCTGGACGCGCTGATCGTCGCCTCGGCCCAACTGGAAGCCCCTGCCATTCTGGAAACGGACGCAAACCCATGACCATACGCACCAATATCGGGTACGCCACGACGCAAGACATTTTCGTGCGTGGCAAGAACCTGTCGACCGACATCATCCCGAATGCCGACTTTGTCGATATGGCCTGCCTGTGCATTCTGGGGCGGTATCCCGAGCCACGCTTCAAACGCATGATGAATGTCATTCTGGTGACTTCATGCGATCACGGCTTTACGCCCATTTCGATGGCCGGCCGCCTGACCTTCCTGGGTGCGCCCGAATCGCTGCAGGGCGCGGTGGCCGCGGGCCTGCTCGGCGCGGGCGACCGATACCTGGGGGTCACCCAGAACGTCGCGCAGATGCTGTCCGACGAAACCCAGGGGCTGTCCGACGATAGCCCGGACGGCGATTTCCAGACGCGCGCGCACGACCTGCTGACTCGCTACGCGGCCCAGAAGAAACGCATCGCCGGGGTCGGCCATCCGATCCACGTCGATGGCGACCCGCGCGTCGCGGCCCTGCGCACGGTCTCGCGCGACAACGGCTACTACGGCAGGCACTGGAAGCTGCTGGATGCGGTCGCCGCCGTCAACCAGGCATCTTTTGGCAGATCCCTGCCGATCAACGGCGCCGGTGCAATGGGCGCGATCGCCGCCGAGATGGGGCTCGACCCCAAGGCCGCGCGCGGCCTGGCGCTGGTGGGACGCACGGCCGGCCTGATCGCGCACATTATCGAAGAGGCCGGGTCCCCCGTCGCGCCCGAGATGTGGAAGGTGGTGCTGGACGCCGAGCAGGCCAACTCATGAACGCCGTGCAAGCGCCCTCGATGAATTTCTCGCTGTCGGCCGAACAGGTCGAATTGCAGGATGCCCTGCGCCGGTATCTGCATGCCGAAGTCGCGCCTATTGTCGATGCGCATGAGGCCAAGTCCCGCATGGTGCCGGGCCACATCATCCGTGCCATGCGCGACTTCGGGCTGCTGGGCGGCCTGCTGCCCGAGGCCAGCGGTGGATTCGCGCTGCCCATGACCACCTACGGCATGCTGATCGCCGAGGT
>DASPIV010000551.1:0-3348 GCA_035628955.1 Bordetella sp. | reverse complement strand
GAAGCGCGAGTTCGGCGCCGAGGTCGCGGTCGAGCTGGCCAACCCCGACTTCGGCCTGTTGGCCCGCGCTTTCGGAGTGCCGTTCGAACAGGTCGACAACGCCAAGGCGCTGGGCGCGGCGGCACAGGCCTCGATGTCGGCGCACGGACCGGTCATGATCGAAGTGCGGATCGGGGTCGTGCCCGGCCCCTGGCACCTGTTGCGCCTGCAGCCCATGAAGGGAATGGCGGGGCCGGCGGCGCCTGCCAACCCTCTGGACGAGGCCTGAGCATGGCCAGCTACGATCATTTTTATGCGGGCGGCAGGTTCATTGCCGTCAGCGGACGGGGCCGCCATACCGTGGTGGACCCCACCAAGGAAACCGCGTGCGCCCAGGTGTGGCTGTGTTGCCAGGATGAAGTCGATAGCGCGATAAAGAGTGCCAGACAGGGTTTCGATGTCTGGCGCCATAGCAGCCTGGACGAGCGCCGGGCGGCGTTGCAGCGGCTGAAAGCCGCACTGGAATCCCGGTCGGGCGAGATATCGGGGCTGCTTGCCACCGAGATGGGCTGTCCGGTATGGCTGGGAGGCCTGATGCAGATGCCGATGCCCTTGAAAGGCATCGACCACGCCATCGAGGGTTTGTCGCGGATCACATGGGAAGAGCCGATCGGCAATGGGCTGGTCGAGCGCGTGCCCAGCGGTGTCGTTGCGGCGATCACCCCCTGGAATTTCCCGGTGCACCAGATCGTGGCCAAGGTGGCGGCCGCCGTGGCGGCGGGGTGCAGCATCGTGCTCAAGCCCAGCGAGGTGGCGCCGGGGGCCGCATGGGCCTTCATGCAGGCCGTGCACGAGGCCGGGCTTCCGGCCGGCGTGGTGAACCTGGTGTGGGGCGATGCCGGCGTGGGCGCATACCTGGTCGCGCATGGCGGCGTGGACCGGATCAGCTTCACGGGTTCGACCGCCGTGGGCCAGCGCATCATGGCCAACGCCGCCGCCAGGCTGACCCCTGTCACGCTGGAGTTGGGCGGCAAGTCGGCAGCCGTGCTGCTCGACGATGCCGACCTGGCTACTGCGATGCCGGTGATTGTGCGGATGGGGTTGGCCAATTCGGGGCAGGCCTGCGTCAGTCAATCGAGATTGCTGGTGCCCCGGCACCTGCGCGATGAGGTGATTGCGCGGTTCCGCCAGGCGGCCGTGGATTGGACGCCTGGCAACCCCCTGGATCCCGCTACCCGCCTGGGGCCGCTGGCGACGGCCGGGCAGCACAGTCACGTGAACAACATGATGGCCCGCGCCACAGAGCAGGGCGCGACCCGCGTGGTGGGCGGCCCACCGGCTTTATCCACGGGCTATTTCGTGTTGCCGACTTTGTTCGCCAACGTGAAGCCGGAAATGGAGATCGCCCGCCAAGAGATCTTCGGCCCGGTGGTGGCGTTGCTCACCTACGACAACGAACACGAGGCCGCCGACCTGGCCAATGCGTCGGGTTACGGGCTGTCGGGTGCGGTCTGGTCGGCGGATCCGGCACGCGCCCTGTCGTTTGCGCGCCGCATGAAGACTGGGCAGGTAGTAATCAACGGCGCCGCCCAGAATCTGGCTACCCCGTTCGGCGGCTGGGGGCTCTCCGGCTTCGGCCGTGAGAACGGCAGGTTCGGCATCGAAGACCTGCTGACTTTCCGGTCCTTGCACGGCGCGGGTTGAGGGCCGCACGGCTTCGGCAACGATCCGCGCCGGCTATTGCTGCAGGCCGTTGCCGCCGGCCTGCCTACTTCGGGCAGGGATGCGCGCGGGCCAGGGCCTCGATCACGATGCCGGCGGCGCCTTCGGCGCGGCGGGCTTCGGGCAGATGGGCAAGGTAGTCGAGTACGGGCGCCGGCATTTCTTCCATGTCCAGGGTCGATGACGGACACCATTGCTTGCCGTTGGTGGTGTCGGCAATACCCAGAATGTACGAGGTCGCCATCAGGGTGGACAGCATGGTGCGCTGCGCGGGGTCTTCCACCCACGAAGCCAGGCCGCCGTCCATGATGCCGGCGTAGAGGTCCTGGGCGGTGATCGGATGGTAAGGGGCGGGCTGCTGGGCCGCGGCCGCGCCTGCGACCAAGGTGAATGCCAGCGCGACGGCTAGGCGGGGCGGGCCGGTACGGCGTGCGGGCGGGATCATGGCCGGTTCCTGTTCCTTGAGGGCAAGCGGCCATGTTATATCAGCTGCCGCTGCCCGCACCGCCCCCCCAGGCCTGGAACGCCCGGTCGATATCCTGCCGCGTCGCCGGGCCGTGACGCAGTATCAGCGTCAACAGCACCCTGGCCTTGATGCCATCGAGCCGGCCGGCCCGGAGCAGGCCGCGGCGTTGCAGGTCGATCTCGCCGCCGGCAAAGCCATAGGTGCGCGCAAGCACTTCGCCCGCGCCGGTGCGCGATGCCAGCACTACGGGAAGGCGCTGCGCGGCACGTTGCAGCGCATCGGCAACGCGGGTCGGGACATGGCCGCCACCCATGGCTTCGACCACCAGGCCATCAAAACCGCCGTCCGTCGCGGCGTCGACCAGCATGCCCTCGTCGCCCAGGCCGATGGTCAACAGCGCGACCTGTGCATGGCGCGGGTGTTCACTCAGGGCCACGCCGGGCATGGGATCAGGGCGGTTGGCGATGTGGACCGTGCCTTCGGCCAGCCAGCCCAACGGCCCCGCCGGGCTTGAGGCAAACGCCGCGGGATTGCTGGTGTGCAGCTTGCGGACGTAGCGGGCGGCATGGATTTCATCATTCAGCACGACCAGGCAACCCAGGCCGCGCGCCAGCGGGCTGGCGGCAACCTGCACCGCGGCCAGGATATTCGCGGGCCCGTCGGTGCCCGGCACGGTGGGATTGCGCATGGCGCCCGTCACGACGACCGGCATGCCAGGCGCCACCAGGCGGTCGAGCGCGAAGGCGGTTTCTTCTATGGTGTCCGTACCTTGCGTGATGACGATACCGGCCGCGCCGGCCTGGGCGTGCCTGGCGATCTCGGCGGCCAATGCATGCAGGTCATCGAATCCCAGGTGGGCTCCGGGCAGCTGGCGAAACGACTGCGACTCGATGTCGGCGACTGCGTCCAACCCGGGTACGGCCGCCACCAGTGCTGCGCCTGACAGCGTGGGTACCACGCCGCCGGTATCGCTGCGGGTCATGGCGATGGTGCCGCCCAATGCCAGTACTTTTACGCCAGGTTTGTTCATAGCGATCCTTTGCCTTCACCCAAGAGCCGCAATGCAGTGTTGCAGCAGATATTGCAGTGGTCGGCATGCGACAAGCCGCGCAGCCGCGCGGGATGGGCCGCCACCATGTCGGCGACCCCGTCGTTGACCAGCGCGGCTACGGCCAGTGCCA
>DASPIV010000550.1:0-2088 GCA_035628955.1 Bordetella sp. | reverse complement strand
TCGGCTTGCCCGTAGGCCTGGACCATAACCGGGCCGAAGATATCCAGCGCCTCGCGCAGCTTGTCGACCGACATCGGCGCGGCTGAATACAGGAAATACCGCAGCGACGAATAGTTTCCCCGCCGCACGTCCGGGTGGGCCAGCAGTTTGTAGATCGCGGTCGGCGGCAGGAAGATCTGCGTCACCTTGTAGCGTTCGATGGCTTCGGTGATGGCGGCCGGATCGGCCGACGGCAGGATCACATTGCACCCCCCATAGCCGCAGGCGGCGAAGGTGGCCGATCCCGCCGCATGCGACAGCGGCGCCACGACCAGATGCACCGGGCGCTCGAGCACGGGCATGGCGGCGTACCAGTTCGCCAGCAGCGACAGGTAGTTGCGGTGCGTCACCAACACTCCCTTGGGCAGGCCCGTGGTGCCGCCGGTGCCGCGGATAGCCACCACGTCGTCGATTCGTGCATCGCTACGGATCGCTTCAGAAGACTGGCCCGCCATCCAGTCTTCCAGGGACGGAACTTGGGGTAATGCGCCATCGATGCAGACGATGCCCTTGAGGTCGGGCAAGGCCTTGAGCAAGCCAGGCAATTGCGCGGCGAATTGGGTGTGGATGAACAGGAACTCGCATCCGCCGCGTGCCAGGATATTGGCGTTTTCTTCGGCGGCATTGCGTGCGTTGACGGGCAGCCAGATGTAGCCCGAGCGGACGACGCCCAGGACAGCGGCAAAGGTGAGCAAGTGGTTGGCCGACAATGTGCCGACCTTGCTGTCGCGGCTCAGGCCCGCGGCCCGCAGGCCGTTGGCAATGCGGTACGACATGTCCTGCACCTGGCCGTAGCTCAATGTCCGTCCCCCCGGCTCGACGAGGCAGGGTGCCGCCAGGCCGTAGCCGGCGCCGCGATCGAAGGTGTCGATCAATTGCATGGTGGTCTCCGGAGCGCGATTCGAATGCCGCACAGGCGAACTGGAACGCCCGTCTCAAGCCGCTGCTCCTGTCGGCGGCTATGACAATAGGGAAACGTTTCCCTATTCATAATGCTACGATCCACGCAAGATGCGGACAATAATGTGGAACGTTTTCATCCAGGAAAACCATGACAAAAAGAATTTCCGTGCGCGAGGTCGCGCATGCGGCCGGCGTTTCCATCAGCAGCGTTTCCCGGGTGCTCAACGATTCGGGCTATGCCAGCCCCGATGTACGCCTTCGTGTGCAGCAGGCTGTCGCCAGGCTGGGCTATGAGCCGGATTACACTGCGCGCCACTTGCGCACCGGCCATAGCCGGACGATCGGTTGCCTGCTGCCCAGCATCGCCAATCCCTTTGTCGCCATCCTCCTGAGCGAGGTGGAGCGGCTGGCGCAGGCCGCGGGCTATTCGCTGCTGGTCGGTAGTTCCGAACATCCGTCGCGCGACAAGGAACTGGTGGCGTTCTTTGAGAACCGGCGCCTGGAAGGCATCATTGCCTTGCCGGCGCGCGAATACGACCCCGTGGCGGCCTCGCCCTTCGCGGCCACAAGGCTTCCGACGGTGATCCTGGACCGCGATATGGGCCCGGATTTCGACGCCGTGCTGATAGACCACGAATCCGGCATGCGCCAGGTCATGGACTACCTGCTAAGCCTGGGGCATCGGCGCATTGCCCTGTTTGCCATCGGCAGCCAGCTGCGGCCGGGCAGGGGAAAGCTGCGCAGCTATCGCGCCGCGCTGCAGGCAGCCGGGCTGCCGTTCGATGACAGGCTGGTGCACTTGACGGACTCGTCGCTCGAGTCCGCGCGCCAACCCATGCAGCGTATGCTGCAGTTGAACATGCGGCCCACCGCGATCATTGCCGTGGGTACGCAGTTGTTGTCCGGGGCCGTGCATGTCGTGCGCGAAGCGGGCATGGATATTCCCCGCGATATGTCCGTCGTGGCGATCGGTACGATGCAGACACTGGAACTGATGTACCCGCCGGTTACCGCGCTGCGCTACAACTTCCAGGACAGCGCCCGGGCCGTCGTGCAACTGATACTGGAACGCATCGAAAAAACCGCGCCGCCGCAGGCGCGCACCGTGATCATTCCTTCCGATCTGATCCTGGGCAGTTCCTGCGG
>DASPIV010000549.1:0-2304 GCA_035628955.1 Bordetella sp. | reverse complement strand
GCAAGCGCGTGGCACTGACCATGCGCCTGAACGACACGGCGCAACCGACGCGCCGCAGCGGCGGCGATGCACCGCGCGGCCCAGCCCGTCCCGCGGCCCGCCGTCCGCAGGCCGACGCAGGACGGTCCGAGCCGCGCAACAGCGCCATGGCTGAAGCGTTCGCCAAACTCAAACGCTGACGCCCCGCTGCCCGGCCCTGGCGGCCGGGCACACCACTTGCGCAGCAATGCTCTCCCGGCCAGCCCCTTGGGCACAGCCGCGTTAGGGCCTGACTCGCGGAGGACGCAAGTGACTATCCTGAATCGCATCGCTACGTTGGCGCTGGGCGCCACGGCCATGTATTACTTCGACCCGCAGCTGGGGCGCCGACGCCGCGCCGAGTTGTGTGACAAACTCAACGCAATGCGCAACGATGCGGCCGACTGCCTGCTGTCCGAAGGAAAGCAGGCTGCGGACCATGTGCGCGGCTGGACGGCCAGCGCCCGCAGCGGAATGGGCCTGGATGAGCCGCCAGCGAGCGACCGCCAACTCGAGGAACGCGTCCGTGCCCAGCTAGGGCGGCTGCTCAGCCACCCCGGGGCGGTTTTGGTGACGGCCACCGCCGGCGATGTGACCCTGAGCGGCCATATCCTGGCTTCCGAACACGAAGCCCTGGTAGCGGCTGTAACGGCCATGGCGGGCGTGCAGCGCGTAGACGACCGCCTGCAGGTGCACGAGCAGGCAGGCAATATTCCGGAACTGCAGGGCGGCGCGAGCCGCTAAGCTAAGGCCACCGGAACGCACGCCTGGCCTATTTCTGGCGGTCCGGCGCGCCGCTGCGCACGTACGGGCCGGTACGGCCTTCCAGCTCTTCGTCGGTCTCGTGCTGCAACGAGCGTTGGGGGGTGTGGCCGCGTCCGCCCGTGCTGGCGTCGCCGGCAGGACGGGAGGCGGGGTCGGCTCCGTCCGGCCGCGCATCCAGCGAACCGCCGCCATGACCCGCCGCGCGGCGTCCGGAATGGTAGAAACCGTAGTCGGTGGAACCGTCTGCCGTATCGCTGCGGCGATCCGGTCCCTGCTTGGCGGCGGTAGAACCAGGTTTGGTAGAGGTAGGATGTTTGCTCATGGGCGCTCCTGCGTGGCCTGGGCCGCCATCAGCGGCGGCCCATGCTGGAAAGTCCAGCACATGGTGTTCCCGGCGGCCGGACCCATCGGGCCGGAAGCGGCGCACCAGGTAAAATCTGCCCCGGCCAGTAGAACTTTCAGCGCCGCGGCAGGGCTCAAGCCGCCAGCGGCAATGACGGAGCCCTGATGCTTAGCTGGCTCTCCAGCCAGCTCCAGCCGCGGGGCGTCACCCGGATCGCTCGCGAGCGGGGGTCGCGGCGCAGCCATTCCTGTTCGCACATGGTCGCCAGCAAGGCGACGCCCAGCGGCCCCGCCAGATGGTGGCGACGCTCGGTGCAGTCCAGGCATTGGCGGGCCAGCCCCCGCCGGGTAGGCGTAAGGGCATCCACATCGATCCCGATGCCCGCAAACCAGGCCGCGCCACAGGGCGTCACATCGAACTGTTTATCAGGTGCCGCCAGCAGATAGCCGCGGTCTTGCAGGGCCTGCGCCACCGCCACGCCCAATTGCCCGGCCAGATGGTCGTAGCAGCGCCGGCAAAAGCGGAACTCGCGCGCCTGCGGGCCAAGCGCCGGGCGGCGCGCGGCCTGCGTTTCGGGCTGGATGACCGACAGGCCTTCCAGCATGCTGGCGATATGCGCGCCGGCCAGCCGGTAATAGCGATGGCGCCCTTCAGTTTCCACTTGCAGCAAGCCGCCTTCCAGCATCTTGGCCAAGTGTGCGCTGGCCGTCTGCGCCGTTACACCCGCCATGCGCGCCAGTTCGCCGGCCGGCAAAGCGCGCCCGTCGAGCAGCGCCGCCAGCATCGCAGCGCGGGCGTGATCGGCCAGCAAGAAGGCGGTAGCGGCAAAGCCGAGCTGGTAAGTCATGCGTGGCTCCTCTCATGGGCATGCACTGTATCGTCATGTTAGCGCTGTACGTTTCGATGGCGGACGAAACATCGCCGGCGGGCGGCACCCCGGGTGCGGGTTAATCCCTAAGCGCACTGCGCCAAAAAAGTATGCGGCCTGTATGAAATTAAGCGAAAATATCTGTTTGTATCAAAACAATAAGAACGGATTTCCTGCTGCAGGGCATCCGCTTGTGGATGAAAACCGTGGTTCGGGCGATGGGCGCACCCGTCGGTCACGTCATGCTGCTTCCCAGACTGCGCCCCTTGCCGGAGATACTTTCGCTATGCGAAGCACCACCCTTGCGCTC
>DASPIV010000548.1:0-2013 GCA_035628955.1 Bordetella sp. | reverse complement strand
ATCCGGCGCCCGAAGGCGACGAGCTGCAAGCCCGCTACCTGATACACGAAGAGCCCGACAGTACATATGCGCTTTACCTCAACGTGATGAAGCCGGGCAAGAAGATCGTGCCCCACAACCACACGACATGGGCATGCATTGCCGCGGTGGAAGGCACGGAAAGCAATTATCTGTACGAGCGCACCGATGATGGCGGCCAGCCGGGCCATGCCACCCTGCGCGAAACCGGCGTGAAGCTGGTGTCGCCGGGACAGGGCATTGCCTTGCTGGCGGACGATATTCATGCCGTGCGCATCGAAGACGCCACCATCCGGCATTTGCACATGTACGGACTGGCGCTGGAGAAACTGGACCAGCGCCTGGCCTACGACATGGAAAACAACACCTGCAAGGTCATGTCGGTAGGTGTGAAGACGCGCCGGAGCGCGTGATGGACGCCAAGTCGACGCGGCTGGCGCACATGGGCCGGCCCGCTACCGGGTGGGCCAACACTCCTATCGTGAAGGGCAGCACCTACCTGTTCGAAAGCCTGGAACACTGGCGCGGCACGCGCAAGCAACGCGAGACGCAACGCGTGCTGTCGTACGGCGCGCGCGGCAACGAGACGGTGTATGCGCTGGAAGACGCGGTGACCGAGCTGGAAGCAGGCTATCGCAGCAAGTTGTTTCCAACCGGGCTGGCCGCCATTTCCTGCACGCTGCTCGCCTGCCTGAAGGCGGGCGATCACGTGCTGGTTTCCGAAGGGGTGTACGAGCCCGTGAAGCGCCTGTGCGCGACGCAGTTGGTGCACTACGGCATCAGCTACAGCTACTTCAGCGCCCACGATGCCGACTGGCAGCGCCACCTGCGGCCCGAGACGCGCATGGTGTATGCCGAGTCGCCTGGCTCGCTGCTGTACGACATGCTCGACCTGCCGGCCCTGGCCCAGGTCTGCCATGCGCGAGGCATCCTGCTGTGCGCCGACAACACCTGGGGCTCGGGCCTGGCATACCAGCCCCTGGCCCTGGGGTGCGACATATCGGTGGCCGCGGCCACCAAATACCTGGGCGGCCATTCCGACGTGATGATGGGATCGGTGACCACGGGCACGGCGCATTTCGATGCAATCGAGAATGTCAGCATCAACCTGGGCCAGACGGTCGCGGCGGAAGACGCCTTCCTGGTATTGCGCGGCTTGCGCACCCTGGAGTTGCGGATGCAGCGGCATGCGCAAAGCGCACTGGATGTTGCCACCTGGCTGGCTGGGCAGCCGGCCATCAGGACCGTATTCCATCCTGCGCTACCCAGCGACCGCAACCACGCTCTGTGGCGGCGCGACGCCACGGGCAGCAACGGCCTGCTGACCGTGGAGTTCGAACCCAGCCTTGCGCAGGCCGCCGTCGAGGCGGCCGTGGGCCAGCTGCGGTTGTTCGGCATCGGCTCGTCTTGGGGCGGCTACGAAAGCCTGGTGCTGCCCGTGGACGCGGCCCGCACGCGGTTCGCGGCACAGGCAATAGCGCCCGGGTACCTATTGCGCCTGCACATAGGCCTGGAAGACCCGGCCGATCTCAAAGTAGACCTGGACAGACTGCTCGGCGCCTTGCCCAGCCTGCCACAACAACAAGCGATTGCACGATGAAAGATTCAACCCCGCGGTATGTCGATGCGCATGAACTGAAGGCGTGGATACATGATGAGGCGGAACTGGCGCTGCTGGACGTGCGCGAGCATGGCCAGTTTGGCGAAAACCACCTGTTTTTTGCGGTGCCGCTGCCGTACAGCGAACTGGAACTGCATATTGCGCGGCTGGTGCCGCGCGCAGGCACGCGCACGGTAATTTACGGGGATGCCGAGACCGGGCCCGCCGTCCAGGCGGCCGCCCGCGCGCTGGCGCGCCTGGGATATCGCCAGGTGCATGTGCTGCGAGGCGGCATCCAGGCGTGGCGCGATGCCGGCTATGCCACGTTTGCGGGCGTCAACCTGCCCAGCAAGACATTCGGTGAAATTGCCGAGCACATCTACCACACGCCCAGT
>DASPIV010000547.1:0-10358 GCA_035628955.1 Bordetella sp. | reverse complement strand
CGCATCAGGAATACAGCACAATCAGGGAAAAGGGCGAATCCGCCACCGAAAGATGTTAGCAAATTTGTTTTATGTAAAAAAATTTGCAACCTTTCGCGGCGAAAGCAGGCGCAGGCGGGCCGTTGCTGGGCCCAGTTGGCCGAAGGCCCTAGCGAAGCGTCCCTAATTTATTGCCGCCCGGCCTGGCCTGCCATCAGCCAATGTAGCGGTGATGGCAGCGGTTCTTTCCGGCCATCAAGGGCATTAAAAGCGCGTACTGCGCGTGACTGACCAGCGCGCCGCCAGGGCACCCAGGATGCTGGTGGCCACCACGGCCGCCGCCAGCACGGGCAGCCCCGGCAGATGCAGCGCGAAGCTGGCCCCATAGCTGCGTGCCAGCCCAAGCAAGGCGTTGTTGAGCGGCGCCAGCGCGATGGCGGCCGCGCCTATGGCCACCAGTGCCGCCAGGGCGCCGGACAGGGCGCCCAGATACAGGAACGGCCTGCGCACGAAGGACTCGGTGGCCCCCACCAGGCGCGCCACGGCGATTTCTTCCCGCTGCAGCATGGCCTGCATGCGCACGGTGTTGAAAACAGCGGCCAGCACCACGGCCGCCACGCAGGCCGCCAGGAAGATCAGGCCCACGCGGGCGAAGCGCAAGATGGCTTCCAGCCGCTGCACCCACGCGCTGTCTAGCTGCACCTGGTCGACGTGCTCCCATTGCTGCCAGGCCTGCGCCAATTGGGCGGCACGCTGGGCCAGTTGGTCGCCTTCGGTCAGGGACGCCACGACCGCGTCGGGCAGGGGGTTGCCCGGCAGCACGGCCAGCGCCTGGTCCCAGGTGGGGTCGCTGCGCAGCGAGGCCAGCGCATCGGCGCGCGGCACCACCCGCACAGCTTGCACCTGTTCGGGATACTCGGCGCGGATGCGCCGCGCCATGGCGTCCGCCGCGCCCGCGGGGGCATCGGTTTGCAGGAACATGGTCAGTTCGGGCGTGACCGATACCTGGCGCGCCACGGGCTGCGCCGATACCAGGATGGCCCCGCCCAGCAAAGGCAGGGCCAGCGCCAGCGCCATGACCAGCAGGTTGGCCAGCGTGGAAAAGGGCTGCGCGGCCAGGCGGCGCAGGGTAACTGTCAAGGCGTAGCGATGCTGCCGCAACCAGGATTTCATGCGTGGGCTCCCGAGTCGTGGAACTTGCCGGGTTCGAGCCGCAGCGTGCGCGTGGCGTATTGGGCCAGCAGCGCCTGATCGTGCGAGGCGATCAGGGTGGTGACACCGACGCGGTTGAAGTCGCGGAACACATTCAAGATGCGCTGCGCCGTGTCATGGTCCAGGTTGGCGGTGGGTTCGTCGGCAATCAGGATGGCGGGCCGGTTGACGATGGCACGTGCAATGGCCAGGCGCTGCTGTTCGCCGCCCGACAACTCGATCGGATTCATGTCTTCTTTGCCGGCCAGCCCTACTTTATCGAGCGCGGCGCGCGCGCGGCTGGTGGCCGAGTCGGGGGCCTGGCCGGTCACGGCCAGCGGAAGCATGACGTTCTGCAGGGCGCTGCGGTCGAACAGCAAATGCGTGTCTTGCAGAATGACGCCGACAGCGCGGCGCAGGTAGGGCCGCGCCCGTGTCGGCAGTTTGTCGAGCCGCTGGCCGTTGACCTGGATGGAGCCCCGGCTGGCAGGCTCGAGCCCGCCTATCAATTTAAGCAAGGTCGATTTGCCCGCGCCCGATGCGCCTGACACGAAGATGAACTCGCCGGCAGTGACCCGGAAATTGATGTCGGCCAGGATATTTCGGCCGCGCCCGTACGATTTGAAGACGTGCTGGAATTCGATCATGGCGGCTGATGTAAATGAAGCAGCAATAGTACCGCGCGGCGCTCGGCGCAACGGTTGCATATTTTTTCCGTCCCTTTTTTTTGATTAACGCGTCAAGGGATTTCCCCCATGTCCCCGAATATCTCGAGCCGCTACCATCCCGGCGATGCCTGATGCGCCTTATCCCATGCACTCAAGGCTTCCTACAGGAGATCCAAGATGAAAGCACTGAAATTAGCCGCCGTTGCCGCCGCACTGTTCGCAGCGTCCTCGGCGGCCAACGCTGGCGCCACCTTCGACAGCGTCAAGAAGAAGGGCTTCGTCCAGTGCGGCGTGTCTACCGGTATCCCCGGATTCTCCATCGCTGACAGCAAAGGCCAGTGGCAAGGTATCGACGTGGACATGTGCCGCGCCATCGCCGCCACCATGTTCAACGACGCCAGCAAGTTCAAGGTCACGCCCCTGAACACGCAGCAGCGCTTCACCGCGCTGCAGTCGGGTGAAGTCGACGTGCTGACCCGCAACACCACCCAGACACTGACTCGCGACACCACCCTGGGCCTGATCGGCGCCGGCGTCAACTACTACGACAGCCAAGGCGTGATGGTGTCCAAGGAATTGGGCCTCAAGAGCGCCAAGGAACTGGACGGCGCCACCATCTGCGTGCAGCCGGGCACCACAACCGAACTGAACCTGGCCGATTGGTTCCGCGGCCAGAAGATCGAATTCAAGCCGGTGGTGATAGACAAGTACGACGAAATCATCCGCGCCTTCTCGGCCGGCCGCTGCGATGCGTTCACCACCGACAAGTCGCAACTGGCTTCGACCCGCACCACGCTCGAGAACCCCGACAACTACGTCATCCTGCCGGAAGACTTCTCGAAAGAACCGCTGGGCCCGATGGTGCGCCAGGGCGACGAGCAATGGTTCAATATCGTGCGCTGGTCGCTCAACGCCATGCTGGAAGCCGAGGAATACGGTATCACGTCGAAAAACGTCGATGACATGGCCAAGAGCTCCAACCCCAATGTGCAGCGCATCCTGGGCGTGACTCCGGGCATGGGCAAGAACCTGGGTGTGGACGACAAGTGGGCGTTCACCATCATCAAGCAGGTGGGCAACTACGGCGAAGTCTTCGAACGTACGCTGGGTAAAGACAGCGCCATGAAGCTCGAACGTGGCCTGAATGCGTCGTACAAGGACGGCGGCTTGATGTACGGCTGGCCGGTGCGCTAAGCACGGCTGCCGGGCAAGGCGGGGTCGGCCCCGCCTTGCCAAGCCCGCTGGTGGCGGGCGGCAGGAGTAAGGTGGCGACAGGGTTCCCCGGCCATTCCTGTTCGACTTCTGTAGATTCATTCCATGACGACAAACAACCCATCAGTCCCGGCAGCGGCGCCCAAGCGACGCCTGAGCTGGAACGATCCCGGCGTGCGCGCCGTGGTTTATCAGGTTGTCGCGCTGGCCTTGGTCGCCCTGGCCGTGTGGTTCCTGGTTTCCAACACCCTGCACAATCTGGCAGTACGCAATATCTCTACCGGCTTCGGTTTCCTGGACCGCGAGGCGGGTTTCGCCATCGGCGAGACGCCCATCCAGTACAGCCCCGCCGATACCTATGGCCGCGCCATCGTGGTCGGCCTGCTCAATACGCTGCGTGCGGCCGTACTGGGCATTGTGCTGGCCACGATCCTGGGCACCCTGATCGGAGTGGGCCGGCTGTCCAAGAACTGGCTGATGGCCAAGGTCTGCTCGGTGTACGTCGAGGTGATGCGCAATGTGCCGCTGCTGCTGCAACTGTTCTTCTGGTATGCGCTGATCACCGAAAACATGCCCGGCCCACGGCAGGCGGCCCATCCGCTGCCCGGCGTGTTCATATCGAACCGTGGCCTGAAAGTGCCTGCGCTGGAAGGCAACTCGCTGGACTGGATCCTGGGCGGGCTGGCGCTGGCCATCATCGGCACCATCGTGGCGGCCCACTGGGGCAAGAAGCGCCAGGAATCCACCGGCCAGGTATTCCCGCTGGGGCGCGTGGCGCTGGGCCTGTTCATCGGGCTGCCCGTCGTGGGCTGGCTGGTCAGCGGTGCGTCGCTGACGCTGGACATGCCGGAACTGAAAGGCTTCAACTTCAGCGGCGGCCTGACGCTGTCGCCCGAGTTCGCGGCATTGCTGGCAGGCCTGGTGATCTACACCTCGGCCTTCATTGCCGAAGTGGTGCGTTCGGGCATCCAGGCCGTCAATTACGGGCAATGGGAAGCTGCGGGTTCATTGGGCCTGCGCCGTTCGCGGGTGCTGCGCCTGGTGGTATTGCCGCAGGCGCTGCGCGTGATCATCCCGCCCATGACCAGCCAGTACCTGAACCTGACCAAGAACAGTTCGCTGGCCGTGGCCATCGGGTATCCGGACATCGTGTCGGTCGTCAACACCACCATGAACCAGACCGGGCAGGCCATCGAGGGCATCCTCATCATCATGGCGGCCTACCTGACCGTCAGCCTGTCGATTTCGGTGTTCATGAACTGGTACAACAAGCGCATTGCGCTGGTGGAGCGTTGACATGAGCACGACTACGCCTATCCCCAGCCAAGGCTTGCCGCCGCCCAGCAGCCAAGTGGGCGTATGGCCCTGGCTGAAAGAGCGCCTGTTCTCGTCGCCCTTGAGCATCCTGGCCACGGTGCTGGTGGCCTGGATACTGCTGATGGCGGTGCCGGCCCTGGTCGAATGGGCTTTCCTGCAGGCTGACTTCACTTCGTCGACCGCGCAGGAATGCCGCAAGGCCGCTGGTGCATGCTGGGCGTTCATCGCCGAGAAGCACCGCCTGATCCTGTTCGGCACGTACCCCTACGACGAGCAATGGCGCCCGCTGCTGGCTACCCTGATCCTGATCGGGGTGATTATCTGCAGCGGCCTGCGCCGCTTCTGGAACCTGCGCCTGGCCCTGATCTGGATCGTTGGCCTGAGCGTCGTGGCGGTGCTGATGTGGGGCGGCGTGCTGGGGCTGACCTACGTCGAAAACGCGCAGTGGGGCGGCCTGCCGCTGACGCTGATCCTGTCGACCTTCGGCATAGCCTTCGCCTTCCCCTTCGGCGTGCTGCTGGCGCTGGGCCGCAAGTCGAAAATGCCGGCCATCAAGGCGCTGTGCGTCGTGTATATCGAATTGATCCGCGGCGTGCCGCTGATCAGCCTGCTGTTCATGTCGTCGGTGATGCTGCCGCTGTTTCTGCCGGTGGGGTTTTCCATCGACAAGCTGCTGCGCGCGCAGATCGCCATCATCATGTTCGCAGCGGCCTACATCGCCGAGACCGTGCGCGGCGGCCTGCAGGCCATCCCGAAGGGGCAGTACGAGGGCGCCGATTCATTGGGCCTGAGCTACTGGCAGCAGATGAACAAGATCATCCTGCCGCAGGCGCTGCGTATCGTGATTCCGCCCCTGGTCAGCATTTTCATCGCGCTGTTCAAGGACACGTCGCTGGTGGTGATCATCGGTATCTTCGACCTGACGCTGGCCGCCAAGGCGGCGCTGTCGGACGCCGCCTGGCGCGGCTTCGGGGTCGAGGCCTATATCTTCATCTCGCTGATCTACTTCGTGTTCTGCTTTTCGATGTCGCAATACAGCCAACGCCTGGAAAAGCGCCTGGCGACCGGACACCAACGATAGTTGCCGGGCCCGCGCCCGCCAGTGGCGGGCCGGGCTGGCGCACCTTATGGGAGTACAGGCATGAGTGATGCCATCATCCGCATGCAGGACGTGAACAAGTGGTATGGCCAGTTCCACGTGCTGCGCAATATCAACCTGGACGTGGCACCCGGCGAACGTATCGTGGTGTGCGGCCCGTCGGGGTCGGGCAAATCGACCATGATCCGCTGCATCAACCGGCTGGAAGAACACCAGCAGGGCCATATCATTGTCGACGGCACCGAGCTGACCAACGATCTGAAGCACATCGAGACCATCCGCCGCGACGTGGGCATGGTGTTCCAGCACTTCAACCTGTTTCCGCACCTGACCGTGCTGGAAAACCTGACGCTGGGCCCCACCTGGGTGCTGAAGAAGCCGCGCGCCGAGGCAGAGGCCGCCGCCATGAAATACCTGGAGCGCGTGCGCATTCCGGAGCAGGCCAACAAGTACCCCGGCCAGTTGTCAGGCGGCCAGCAGCAGCGCGTGGCGATCGCGCGTTCGCTCTGCATGAGCCCCAAGATCATGTTGTTCGATGAGCCCACGTCGGCCCTGGATCCTGAAATGGTGAAGGAAGTGCTGGACGTGATGGTGACGCTGGCCCAGGAAAGCGGCATGACCATGCTGTGCGTCACGCACGAAATGGGTTTTGCGCGCAAGGTGGCCAACCGCGTCATTTTCATGGACCGCGGCGAGATCATCGAACAGAACAGCCCGGACGAGTTCTTCGACAACCCGCAGAACGAGCGCACCAAGCTGTTCCTGAGCCAGATCCTGCACTAAGGGACTAAGGGCCGCTAGGGCCGCGGCGGGCGGCCTGCCGCCGGCTGCCCGGTTACCGACCGGTACACATCGGCCGTGCTTGCCAGGAAGCGCTGCAGGCCGAACGATTCCAGGCTCTTGCGCCGGGCGGCCTGGCCCATTTCACGCAGGTCGTACACGCCGCGAGCCATGCCGCGCAGCAATTCAGCCAGCGTTTCGGGTTGGGCCGGCGGCACGACCCAGCCATCGCGGCCCGGGTCGATGTTCTCGGGCAGGCCGGCATAGTCGGTCACGATCACGGGTTTGGCCATGGCCATCATCTCGCGGCAGGCAAACGAGATCGTTTCGATTCGGGTGGACAGCACAAAGCCCACGTCGATGGCCGCGATGAAAGGCCGGACGTCCTTGAGCGAACCCGCGTAGGTGACGCGGTCCTTCATGCCCGATGCATCGAGTTCGGCCTGCTGCGATTTGCTGAATGCCTCGCCCGCCAGCGCGATATGGAAGCGGTCGGCGATCTCGGCGGGCAGCAGGGCGACGGCCCGCACGATGTCGAGCCAGGCCTTGTAAGAGGCGGTGCCCGCGTTGCTGCCCAGCACGATGCGGCTTTCGGCGCGCTGGTCCAGCAAATTGCGGCGATGGACCGCCGCCTCGGCGTCATCGGGCGGGGTCAGATACGCGGTGTCCACGCCATTGAAGACGGTGCTGACACCGCAGGCGCCATAGGGACTGTCCCGCACCGATCGCTCGACGTGCTTGCACACCGCGATGACATGGTCGGTGCCGCAGCGGGCGCGCAACGTGGCGCTGGCGCGCGAAATAGGAATATTGTTGTGCTTGGTGAAAACGATGCGCGGCTTGTTCGTCATGAAGTGCGTCGCCATGATCACCAGCCGGTGGTCCGCCGATCCGTTGACGTGTACGACGTCGAAGCGCCCCGCTTTCAGCAGGGCGCGCATCGTACGCAAGGCGGCCGGAAGCTTGTATATCCGGGATGGGTAGTCCTGAGGATGGCGCGTGACGCCGGGAATCTGCCCGGCCAGCGCGTACAGCGCACTGGTGGCGGGGGCGGCCACGGCGATCCGGCACTGTCCCGACAAACCGGCCGCCAGCCGCGATACATAGATGGTGTGCCCACCGATGTCCGGCCCGGCGTGAAAATTCGTATAGAGGATATTCATGGCGTGGTACTCGAGTAGAGCTCGAACCATACATGTCAATCTCCTGTCATTTTGATGGCATATTGTAAGTATTCAATTCATGTTGATTCATCCTGGCGCCTGCCATGATCGCCTCGGCCGGCCGGCCAATCGCCGGGCCAAAGGGGCACGATTGCCGTTGTTTCCGTCGCCGGGGGGAAGGGCGGTGGGGTATGCTAGCTGCCGCACAGAAGCCCTAATGGAGACCAAAACAAATGCGCAACCCGCAACGTTCCCCCGTTTCGACCACCCGCCGCGCTCTCGTGCGCGGCGCGGTGGCCCTGGCCGCGGCCTGGTCTTGCGTAGCGCCGGCCGCCGCGCAAAGCACCGATTTCCCCACCAAGCCGCTGCGCTTCGTGGTCCCGTACCCCCCAGGCGGCCCGCTTGATTCCACCGCCCGCCTGTTGGCCGAGAAAGTGCGCGCCTCGCTGGGCCAGCCGATTATTGTCGAAAACCGTTCCGGCGCGGGCGGCAATATCGGCGCCGACCTGGCGGCCAAGGCCGAACCCGACGGCTATACGCTGGTGATGGGCGCGGTGGCTACGCATGCCATCAACCCATGGCTGTTCGCCAACCTGCCGTACGACCCCATCAAGGACTTCGCGCCGGTCACCATCGTGGCGGCGGTGCCCAATGTGCTGGTGATGAACGTCGAGTTCGCCAAGAAGAACAACATTGCATCGCTGGCCGACCTGATCGCCTACGCCAAGAAGAACCCCGACCGCTTGAACTACGGCTCGGGCGGCAATGGCAGCGCCGGCCACCTGGCGGGCGAGCTGTTGAAGGCGCGAGCCGGCATCGACGTGGTGCATGTGCCGTACCAGGGCGCCGCGCCGGCGCAACTGGCGCTGCTGGGCGGGCAATCGGATTTCATGTTCGACAACCTGGCCGCATCGGCGCCGCTGATCAAGGACGGCAAGGTCAAGGCGCTGGCGGTGACCACGCTGCAGCGCTCATCGCTGCTGGCCGATGTACCCACCATGGACGAAGCCGGCGTCAAGGGTTTCGACTTGGGCACCTGGTTCGGGGTGTTCACCACGGGGGGCACGCCCGCCGCCGTGGTGGCCAAGCTGAACCAGGCCTACGCCGATGCCCTGCGGCAGCCGGATGTGCGCCAGCGCCTGCTTGCCATGGGGTCTGAAGTCCAGCCCATGAGTGCACAGGCGTTTGCCGAGTTCGTGAAGAAAGAAAAAGACAAGTACCAAGAGATCGTCAAGCTGTCCGGGGCAAGCTTGAACTGAGCGGCCAGGTGGCCAGGTGTCTGGCTCCCGTCAGGGTGCCTGAAGTGAAAACCCACCCCCGAAGCGCTGCGCGCTTCCCCCCTCAAGGGGGCGACGCTGGCGGACCGGCAAAGCCGGCTCCACGGCGTCCCCGATGAGCCGCACCGGTTTTCATTCGCGGGCGGGTCGCGCGCCGCGCGGTGAAACACTGACACCCTGGCGGGGGTCAGACACCTGACAGGCCTGCTCCCGCCGTCATATGGAAAATGCCTGTAGCGTTGCTGCTGTCGAAACTCAAATCGGGTCGGCTTTCGCCGTTTTCAGAATAGCTTGCACGTTCAATGAATTCGTAAAATGAGCCCGGCACGGTGCGCTCGCACGTCTCACCGTTACTGTCTTTGAAGCGTCTCGTCACCGGGTCGGCGAGCAAAGCAGTCTGGCGCACGCGGCCATTCTTCGAGACCTCAATATCGGGCTTGATACGGTAGCCAGCTTCGCGCAGGCGCTTATGCAGCGCAGCAAGATCTGAGACACGATCCGTCGCATGGTTGAAGGCATTGCCTTCACTCAAAATCCACGCCATCTCCAACGATTCGGCGCAGAGGACACGATAGTCCTCTTCGGCTGGGATTTCGTGCTGCCGATCAAAACACCGGGTGCCGAAAAGTACGACATTGGCCGCATCGTGGAACGGCAGCGACCCTTTGGTTTCCAGTGTTTCGAGTGCCAGGCGCAGTTCAGGCGTGATGGGATCGCGGGACGCCGAGAAGGCGCGGACCGCTGTTTCCTTGAATCGGTCGCTGAAGTTCTCAAGGAGAATTTCGCTGATGAAGAACTGCGGCATCGTTTCCGGGAACTCTGCATGAGCATAAGAGCGGCCGACGATGTGAAGCCCGGGAAGAGGGTAGGTACCTCGCATCACGAAGCCCAGTGGTCGAAGCAGGCGCAGGATGGCTTCTTCACCCGCAGGCAGGCCGCCCATGCCTTCGAGCTTGACGGTGCGAACCGCGCCATGATCAAAGACAATCTTCTGCTTGGGCTCGACAAACTCGTTGACGTACCGCTTAGCCGAAGGGACACGCCGCAGCAAATCAAAGAAGAGACTCAGGCACAAGCCTTGGGCAATGGTCGCGCGATCGACATTGCCGCGGACGGGTCTCTGAAGAATCCGGTCGTCCACAAAAACCTTTGAAACAACCGATTCGGCATCGTTCTCGCCGAGAACGTAGGCAAGCAATTGGTAGAGGGCAGAGGAGTTCATGGCGGTTGAAGGAAAAAGTTGAGAGAGATCGAGGCGGCGGTGGCTCTGTAACGCAGAGAAGATTAAGGTCCGGTGGCACGATCAGCAAACCAAATAACTTGTTGCGGGATCAAAATTTTTTGACCCACGCGGCAATCCGGCTCGCCTCAAAAAAAACGCAAGGCAGTTTGAATTCTCTTCGCTCAGCCCGCCGCGACAGTCTCTAGACTTGATTGCATCTAGGGACTGAATGAAGGAGCGATGGCCAATGTCGCGTTTTTATCCATCAATCGATGCGCAGTTCAGGGAATTCATCGACGACCAGAAGCTTTTCTTCGTCGCAACTGCGCCTGACAAGGGGCGGGTCAATATGTCGCCCAAGGGGATGGACACATTCCGCGTGCTCTCGCCCAACCGGGTCTGCTATCTGGACCTGTCCGGAAGCGGTAATGAGACGGCCGCGCACGTGCT
>DASPIV010000546.1:0-2242 GCA_035628955.1 Bordetella sp. | reverse complement strand
GTGCGCAGCTTGCGCGAGTGCAGGCGCTCGGGCGGCATCTCGCGCAACCGCTCCAGCGCCCGGATACCGATCTCCAGGTGCTGATTGACCTGGTCGCGGTAGAAGGCGCTGGCCATGCCGGGCAGCTTCAGTTCGCCATGCAGCGGCTTGTCGGACACGCACAGCAAAGTGCCGTACGGCACCCGAAAGCGGAACCCGTTGGCCGCGATAGTGGCCGACTCCATGTCCAGCGCAATAGCGCGCGACTGGGTAAAACGCTGCACCAATTCGTGGTGGTCGCGCAATTCCCAATTGCGGTTGTCGATACTGGCCACCGTGCCGGTGCGCATGATGCGCTTCAATTCCCAGCCGGACAGCCCCGCCACTTCTTCCACGGCCTGTTCCAGCGCGACCTGCACTTCCGCCAACGGCGGCACGGGAACCCAGGTGGGCAGGTCGTCGTCCAGCACATGGTCTTCGCGGACATAACCGTGCGCCAACACATAGTCGCCCAGGCGCTGCGAATCGCGCAGGCCGGCGCAATGGCCCAGCATCAGCCAGGCATGCGGGCGCAGCACGGCAATGTGGTCGGTAATGGTCTTGGCATTGGATGGCCCCACGCCGATATTGACCAGGGTAATGCCCGAATGATTCGGCCGTACAAGGTGGTAGGCGGGCATCTGCGGCAGGCGCACCCCGCCGGCCGGCGCGGGCGGCGGCGCATTGTCGCCACGGCGGGTGATGCGATTGCCGGGCTCCACCAGTGCATCGTAGGCACCGCTGCCGCTGGCCATCAGGGCGCGGGCACGCGCGCAGAACTCATCGACATAGAACTGGTAGTTGGTGAACAGCACGAAATTCTGGAAGTGCGCCGGCGCGGTGGCGGTGTAATGCTGCAGCCGGTGCAGCGAATAATCGACGCGCGGCGCCGTGAACGGTGCCAGGGGGCGCGGCTCGCCCTCGCGGCCGCGCCACGAGCCATTGACGATGGCATCGTCGGTGACAGCCAGGTCGGGCACGTCGAACAGGTCACGCAGTGGCCGGCGCATGGCCTCCAGGCGTTCGCCCTCGACATAGGCGCCATCCGGAAAGGCGAAATGCAGCGGAATGGGCGACCCCGATTCGCCCACCTCGACCGTTCCGCCGTGGTTTTGCAACAGCAGGCCGATCTGTTCCAGGTAATAGTCGCGGAACAAGGTCGGCTGCGTCACCGTGGTCTGGTAGATGCCGGGCTCGGCGACGTGGCCGAACGACAAGCGGGTATCGATGGGGTCGTAGGTATCCACGGCGATGCGGATGGCCGGATAGCAAGCGCGAACCGGACCCGGCAGGTCGCGGCCGTTGACCACATCCTGGAAAGCGGCGCGTATATACGCCGTGTTGCGCCCATAGATTTCGGTCAGCCGGTCGACCGCGGCCTGCGCCTGGTCGAATCGTTCGAATGCCAGGGGTTCGGGGCTGTGTATTGAAGCGGCCGAAAAGTCAATAGTCATCTTGCGGTTCCGGAAAGACAGCGTGCCGGGGGCATGGGGTTTGGATTATGCCGCAACAACACGGCGCCCCTGGTGCCCGCTCAAGCCGCCGTCATCTGCATGCATCGGCTCAGTAATAACCCGTAAATGCAAAGAAACCTCAATACGGTAAAATGCCGCGTGGCCACGTTGTAAGTGCGCCACACTTTCGCCGGCCTGACGCAGTCAGCCATCCCGCCCCACTCCGAATTCTGAAGTGTCGCAATGACTCCACCGACGCGAAAAGTCCGTCTTGCCTTATCCGCACTACCCACATTCCTGGCCGCGCCTCTTCTGGCGATCGGCCTGTCCTGGTCTCCCGCCGCCCATGCCTCCATCGCGACCGATGCGCTGGCCTCGCTTGCCGGCCTGCGCCTGATCGATCCGCTTACTGTGCCCACCCTGCCCGACATGGTGGTGCGCGCCGGCCTGGAAACCCTGGGCACCCCCTACGTCTGGGGCGGCGAAGACCCCGAAGGCGGTTTCGATTGCAGCGGATTGACGCAATTCGTGTACCGCGAGATTGCCGGCCTGGAACTGCCCCGCACCGCCCGCGCGCAGCGCCACGAAGGCACCGCGGTGAAAAAGAAGCAGTTGCGGCCTGGCGACCTGGTGTTTTTCGCTACCCGGCGCCGTGGCGGTGTGTCGCACGTGGGCATCTATATCGGCCAGAACCAGTTCGTGCATGCCCCCACGCGCGGCTCCAGCGTGCGGGTCGATAGCCTGGACAACCGCTACTGGTCGCGCCACTA
>DASPIV010000545.1:0-6457 GCA_035628955.1 Bordetella sp. | reverse complement strand
CGCAGCAGCATGCGGCCCGAGGCGATCTTGCCGCCGCCATGCTCTACCAGGCGCATCAGGGCCAGCGATGTGACCGACTTGCCGGAACCGGATTCGCCCACGATGGCCAGGGTCTCGCCCCGATCGACGTGGAACGACAGATTGCGCACCGCATCGACAGTGCGTTCCGAAGTCGCGAACCGCACGCTCAGGTCATCGACCTGCACCACGCGGTTATCAGGCAGCACCAGGCTGCTTGCGCGGTCAACCATATTTCTTCATCCCCTGCAGGCTGCCGAGTAGGCAGCGCAATTGCGCGGCGGTCATCGATAAATGGCCGCCACAGGTGGCTCGCCCACGCGGGCATAGCCTCGATACATGCCTTCCGTGTTGAACGGCAGGACCACATTGCCGTGCGTGTCGACGGCGATCAGGCCGCCCTTGCCCTGGATAGCGGGCAAGGTCTCGAACACGACGCGGTCGGCGGCGGCCTGCAACGAGGCGCCGCCGTATTCCATCTGGGCCGCCACGTCGTAGGCGGCCACCGCGCGTATGAACATTTCGCCGGTGCCGGTGGTGGAAACCGCGCAACTGCGGTTGCTGGCATAGCAACCAGCGCCGATGATCGGTGCATCGCCCACGCGGCCGACCTGCTTGTTGGTGATGCCGCCCGTAGAAGTGGCCGCGGCGACATTGCCCAGCGCATCGACAGCCACCGCTCCCACCGTGCCATATTTCTTGTCGGCATCCAGCGGGTCGGCCGGCGCAGGCTGGCCGCGCGCCACCAGGGCCTGGCCATCATGGTCCAGCACCGCGGCCTCGGGGGTTTCACGCTGTACGCGCAGCAACTGCTCGCGCCGCGCCTCGGTCGAAAAGTAAGACGGATCGACCAGTTCCAGGCCTTGTTCGCGGGCGAAATCCTCGGCGCCCTGCCCCACGAAGAACACATGCTTGCTGTGTTCCATGACGGCGCGCGCGGCCAGTACCGGATTGCGCACGCACGCGACGTTGGCGATGGCGCCGCAGCGCAGCGTGGTGCCGTCCATGATGGACGCATCGAGTTCGTGCGTGGCCGCACTGGTGAACACGGCACCGTGGCCGGCGTTGAACAGCGGACAGTCTTCCAGGCGGCGCACCGCCTCGGTGGCCGCGTCCAGCGCGCTGCCGCCCGCGGCCAGCACGGCCTGCCCGGCCGCCAGCACCTCGTTCAACGCCGCCAGGTATTCCTGCTCTTTCTCGGGCGACATGGCGGCACGCGACATGGCGCCCGCGCCCCCGTGAATCGCAATCACCGGCTGAATCATCTTTTTCCCGCTCCTACACCATGGAATAGCCACGGCATGACGGACTGGGTCACGCCGGCCGCGGCCTGGATTGAATTCTTGGCCCGATGGGCCACTGCGGCCGACAGCCCTTCCACCAGCCCCAGCGCGGCGGTCTCGGAATTGGACGACAGCTGGCGCGAGGTATGGGCATACAGCGCCACCGTGGCCAACGGCGCCAAAGGCGACGTGGGCTTGTCGGTCAGCACCAGCACCGGCACGCCGGCCTGTTGCGCGGCACGCCCCAGGGTGACGGTATCGGCCAGGTAACGGGGAAACCCGATGGCGATGACCAGGTCGCGCTCGGTCATGCGGGCCAATTGGCGCGCGGCATGCGAGACCCCGCCCGGGCCGGCCAGCGTGTCGCAGGCATGCAAGTGCATGCACAGGCTGCGCTGCAGCAGCCCGGCCAGAAAGCCGCTGGCGCCGAACCCGATGATGAAGACGCGCTCGGCGCCCAGCACGATGTCGACGGCCTGCTCGCAGGAATCGGCATCCAGGCCCTGCAAGGTGCGCTGGGCGTTGCGGATGTCCTCTTCCAGAGTGGCGGCCATGATTTGCACCGCCGTGGCCGAATGCGCCAGCTCGATACGCAGCTTTTCCACCGGCTCGAGCGCTGCCTCGAAACCCCGCGCCAATTCGGCGCGGAACTGCGGATAGCCCGGCAGGTCGAGGGCGCGGGCGAAACGGTTGGCCGAGGCGACCGACACGCCCACGGCGGCGGCGAACTCGTCGATGGTCATGGTGGCCACGCGGAACTGGTGGGCCAGCACATATTCGGCCATGCGGTGCTGCGCGCGGCTGAAGCCGGGCTGCGCACGGGCGATCCGGGCGGCAAAGGACGGGGTTGCCTGGGTCATGAAAAGGGTGCGCTGTGGAAGGTGCCGGCCAGCCGACATGAATGTAAATTGGTTTACATAGTGATTTTAGATAAGAAAATTGATTTTCATACTCGGGGATTACCCTCGACGGCCAAGCAAAAAAAAACCCTACCGAAGCAGGGTTTCTTGCCACGCAATGCCTACCCGGGCATTACACGCCGGAGACGTCCAGCCTGGCCTGAGTCTTGGCCCGGATCTCGTCGACCGTGACGCCCGGTGCCAGTTCGCGCAGCTTCAGGCCGTTTGCGCCCACTTCCATCACGCCCAGGTCGGTAATGATCAGGTCGACCACCCCCACGCCCGTCAGGGGCAGCGTGCATTCGGGCAGCAGCTTGATGTCTTCGGTGCCGTCTTTCTTCTTGGCCACGTGCTCCATCAGCACCACTACCTTGCCCACGCCGGCCACCAGGTCCATGGCGCCACCCATGCCCTTGACCATCTTGCCGGGGATCATCCAGTTGGCCAGGTCGCCCGTTTCGGACACCTGCATCGCGCCCAGAATGGCCAGGTTGATCTTGCCGCCGCGGATCATCGCGAACGAGTCCGCCGAAGAGAAGATGGACGAGCCGGGCAGCGTGGTAACCGTCTGCTTGCCAGCGTTGATCAGGTCGGCGTCGACCTGATCGTCGGTGGGGAACGGGCCGATACCCAGCAGGCCGTTCTCGGATTGCAGCCATACCTCGACACCCTTGGGCACGTGGTTGGCCACCAGGGTGGGCAAGCCGATACCCAGGTTCACGTAAAAGCCGTCTTGCAGCTCGCGCGCGGCGCGCGCGGCCATTTCATCGCGGGACCATGCCATGTCGTGTTCTCCTTAGGCCGGGCGGGTGGTGCGTTGTTCGATGCGCTTTTCCGGCTGCGCGTTCAGCACGATGCGCTGCACATAGATGCCGGGCAGATGGATCTGGTCGGGGTCGAGCGTACCCGTATCGACGATTTGCTCGACTTCCACCACCGTGAACTTGCCGGCCATGGCCACGTTCGGATTGAAATTGCGCGCCGTCTTGCGGAACACCAGGTTGCCGCTGCGGTCGGCGATGTGCGCTTTCACCAGCGACACATCGGGCGTCAGCGAACGTTCCATGACGTATTGCTGGCCATCGAATTCGCGCAGTTCCTTGCCGTCGGCCACGATGGTGCCCACGCCGGTGCGCGTGAAGAACGCGGGAATGCCCGCACCGCCGGCACGCAGCTTTTCGGCCAGCGTACCCTGGGGCGTGAATTCCAGCTCGAGTTCGCCGGCCAGGTACTGCCGCTCGAACTCTTTGTTTTCGCCCACATACGAGGCGATCATCTTGCGGACCTGGCGGGTATTGAGCAATTGGCCCAGGCCGAAACCGTCCACCCCGGCATTGTTGCTGACGCAAGTCAGCTCCTTGACGCCTGAATCGCGCAAGGCCGCGATCAGTGCCTCGGGAATACCGCACAGGCCGAAGCCGCCCACTGCGATCATCTGGCCGTCTTTGACGACACCTGCCAGCGCCTCGCCGGCGCTTGCATACACTTTGTCCATCTGTCCAGCTCCTAGTGAAGTTCGGGATTGGAGAGGCGCGGCTGCAAAGGGGTGGCGCGCCCGTTCATTATTGGTTTGCGCCGATTTTAACGGCATGCGCCGCGGGCGCGCACTGCCGACCCAATTGCTCCAGTACGCCGGCCGGCCACGGCAGCGAACGGTTGGTCGCATAATCCATCCATACCAGCACGGTACGCCCGCGCGCGTACGGGCCGGTATCGTCGCCCACCTTGTCCAGCACCAGGTCGGTTTCCAGGCTGGAACGGCCGATGCGGGTTACCCGGTGCGTGACCCGCACGCTGGCCGGATACGTGAAGGCCCGCAGGAAATCGCACGAGGCATGCGCCAGGATAAAGCCCTGGCCCGGCGGAGGAGACCAGTCCGGGCCGCGCAGCATCTGTATGCGCGCCTCTTCCATCACGCGAAAATACACGGTGTTGTTCATATGGCCGAACGCGTCGGCATCGCCCCAGCGCATGGGCACGTCGGCCTGATGCCAATCGCCAACCGCAAGAATGCGGGTGGCTTGCTGATCCCCGGTCAATGAGTGCTCCTGACAGTAATCAAGAAGCCGGGGCACGAGCCGGCCGGCTGCAATACAATCGCCGATAATACTTCCTTGCATTACCAGACGGCACATATAGGGGATTCGAGTAATGTCCGAACGCGAGTCAATGGAATATGACGTGGTGGTTGTCGGCGGCGGGCCGGCAGGCTTGGCCGCCGCGTTGCGCCTGAAGCAACTGGCCACCGAGCAGAATCGCGAACTGAGCGTATGCGTACTCGAGAAAGGCGCCGAACTCGGCGCCCATATCCTGTCCGGCGCCGTAATGGATCCGCTGGCCCTGACTGAACTGATCCCCGACTGGAAAGACAAGGGCGCGCCACTGAACGTGCCCGTCACCCAGGACAAGTTCCTGTTCCTGACGCGTACCGGCGCGCGCAGCACGCCGAACTGGATGCTGCCGGCCTGTTTCCAGAACCACGGCAATTACATCGTGCGGCTGGGCGACGTGGTGAAATGGATGGGCGACCAGGCCGAGGCCGCCGGCGTAGAGATCTTTCCCGGCTTTGCCGCGGCCGAAGTCCTGTACGACGACAACGGCGCGGTACGCGGCGTGGCTACCGGCGACATGGGCGTGGCACGCGACGGTTCCCATACCGACCACTACCAGCCCGGCATGGAATTGCTGGCGCGCTACACGATCTTCGCCGAAGGCTCGCGCGGGCAACTGGGCCGCCAGCTCATCGACCGCTACAAGCTCGACGACGGCAGCGACCCCCAGGCGTACGGCATCGGCCTGAAAGAAATGTGGGAAGTCGATCCGGCCCAGGCACACCCCGGCCTGGTGGTGCATACCGCCGGCTGGCCGCTCGATGCCGACACCTACGGCGGCTCGTTCCTGTACCACCTGGACAACAACCTGGTGGCCGTGGGCATGGTGGTGGGCCTGGATTACGCCAACCCCTGGTTGTCGCCGTTCGAAGAATTCCAGCGCTACAAAACCCACCCCGCCATCCGCGGCACCTTCGAAGGCGGCAAGCGCATCGCCTATGGCGCGCGAGCCATCACGGCCGGCGGCCTGCTGGCGCTGCCCAAGCTGGTCTTCCCCGGCGGCGCGCTGGTCGGCTGTGAGGCCGGCTTCCTGAATGCCTCGCGCATCAAAGGCAGCCATGCCGCCATCAAGACCGGCATGCTGGCCGCCGACGCCGCCTTCGAGGCGGTGGCCGCCGACCGCCGGCAGGATGAACTATCGGCCTACCCCGCCGCGTTCGAATCGTCGTGGCTGCGCACCGAACTGAACAAGGCGCGCAACTTCAAGCAATGGTTCAAGAAGGGCCGCACCGTTGCCACCCTGATGACCGGCATCGAGCAACTGGTGCTCAAGGGCAACATGCCCTGGACACTGCATCGCACCAAACCCGATCATGCCTGCCTGCAGCCCGCCTCGGAATGCGCACGCATCGACTACCCGAAACCCGACGGCAAGCTGACCTTCGACAAGCTCAGTTCGGTGTTCATCTCGAACACCAACCACGACGAGAACGAGCCGGTCCACCTGACCCTGAAAGACCCCACCGTGCCGGTGGCGGTCAACCTGGCCAAGTATGGCGGCCCCGAGGCCCGCTACTGTCCGGCCGGCGTGTACGAGTTCGTGAAAGACGACCACGGCGACGACCGCCTGCAGATCAACGCGCAGAACTGCGTGCACTGCAAGACCTGCGACATCAAGGACCCCACCCAGAACATCGTGTGGGTGGCTCCGCAGGGCGGCGAAGGCCCGGTCTACAGCGGCATGTAGGCCGGCATGGCCGAACGCGTTCTGCTGGCGGGCTGCGGCGACCTGGGCCTGCGCCTGGCGCGCCGCTTGCGGGCGCGCGGCGCCGATGTCTGGGCGCTGCGGCGCCAGCCGCCCGCGGATGGCGGCGATGGCATCCAGTGGCTGCGCGCCGACCTGACTCAGCCCGCTACCTTGACGGACCTGCCCGGCGGCATCACCCACTTGGCCTATTTACCGGCCCCGGGCGCGCGGGATCCGGCGGTCTACCGGGCCGTGTTCCACGCCGGCCTGCCCGCCCTGCTGGCGGCCCTGGACACGCGCGCACTGCAGCGCGTGCTGTTCGTGTCGTCTTCGGCGGTGTACGGCGACCATCATGGCGGCTGGGTCGACGAAACCACTCCGCCCGACCCTGTCGGATTCAACGGCCGCATATTGCTCGACACCGAGAACTGGCTGGCCGCGCAAGCGGTGTCATCCGTC
>DASPIV010000544.1:0-3907 GCA_035628955.1 Bordetella sp. | reverse complement strand
GCCCACCAGCGCGGCATCACCGCCTTCCTGGTGGAAAAGTCCTTCCAGGGCTTCTCGGTGGCGCAGAAGCTCGACAAACTGGGCATGCGCGGCAGCCACACCGGCGAACTGGTTTTCCAGGACTGCGAAGTGCCCGAAGAGAACGTGCTGGGCCAGCTCAACGGCGGGGTCCGGGTGCTGATGAGCGGCCTGGACTACGAACGCGCCGTGCTGTCCGGGGGGCCGCTGGGCATCATGCAGGCCGTGATGGACGTGGTGGTGCCGTATATCCACGACCGCAAACAATTCGGCCAGGCCATCGGCGAGTTCCAGCTCATCCAGGGCAAGGTGGCCGATCTGTACACCACGCTGCAAGCCAGCCGGGCGTTCTGCTATGCCGTGGGCAAGAACCTGGACCAGCTAGGCGCCGGACACGTGCGGCAGGTACGCAAGGACTGCGCCGCGCTTATTTTGTACACCGCCGAGAAAGCCACCTGGATGGCCGGCGAGGGTGTGCAGATTCTGGGCGGCAACGGCTATATCAACGACTATCCCACCGGCCGCCTGTGGCGCGATGCCAAGCTGTATGAAATCGGCGCGGGCACCAGCGAGATCCGCCGCATGCTGATCGGCCGCGAGCTGTACAACGAAACTGCCTGACCCACCGGCCATGATTTACCGCGGCGACGTGCAGCGCATCGAACCGGCCCCGGCGCCCCAGCCCCAGCCGCTGGCCGTGGCGAGCCAGATCCTGGCCGGTTTCGATCGGCACTACGCCCTGTTCCGCTACAGCGCGCAGCGCGCCAAGGCGCTGTTCGAATCGGGCGATTGGCATGGCATCCAGCAGCTGTCGCGCGAACGCATCGAATACTACGACATGCGCGTGCGCGAATGCGCCACCCAGCTGCACCAGGTGCTGCGCGATTCAGCGGCGCCCGGGGGCGCGTCAGCCAGCCTGACGCCGGCCCAGACCGCCTTCTGGCAAGACGTGAAACAACAGTTCGTGGGGCTGCTGGCGGGTCACCGCCAGCCCGAATGCGCCGAGACGTTCTTCAATTCGGTGTCATGCCGCATTCTGCACCGCGACTATTTCCACAACGACTTCCTGTTCGTGCGGCCCGCCGTCGCCACCGACTACCTGGACAGCCGTATCCCGTCGTACCGCGTGTACTACCCGCTGACCGAGGGCCTGCGCAAAAGCCTGCTGCGCATGGTGGCCGATTTCGGGCTGGCGGTGCCGTACGCCGACCTGCCGCGCGACACCCGCCTGCTGGCGCGCGCCGCGGTACGCCAGTTGCGCGCCCAGTGGCCGCGCCACCTGGGCCGGCGGCTGGCCTCGGACTGCCAGGTACAGGTGGTGAGCTCGCTGTTCTTTCGCAACAAGGGCGCCTATATCGTCGGGCGCCTGATCAACCAGGGCAATGTGCACCCCTTCGCCGTGGCCATGACGCGCAATGCCGCCGGCCAGGTCGAGCTGGACGCGCTGTTGCTGGGTGCCGACGACCTGAGCACGCTGTTCAGCTTTACGCGCGCGTACTTCCTGGTGGATACGGAAACGCCGGCCGCCGTGGTCGGCTTCTTGTCCAGCCTGCTGCCGCGCAAGCCCAAGGCCGAGCTCTACACCATGATAGGCCTGCAAAAGCAGGGCAAGACGCTGTTCTACCGCGACTTCCTGCATCACCTGACACATTCGCGCGACGCCTTCGACATCGCGCCCGGCATCAAGGGCATGGTGATGTGCGTGTTCACCCTGCCTTCGTATCCCTACGTATTCAAGCTGATCAAGGACCACATCGACAAAGACGGCATCGACCACGCCACGGTGCGGCGCAAGTACCAGATGGTGAAGCTGCACGACCGCGTGGGCCGCATGGCCGATACGTGGGAATACTCGCAGGTGGCGCTGCCGCGCGCGCGCTTTGCCCCGGCGTTGCTGGACGAACTGCGCCAGCGCGTGCCGAGCCTGCTGGAAGAAAGCAAGGACACGGTGGTGATCCGCCACGTGTATATCGAGCGCCGCATGACGCCGCTGAATCTTTATCTGCAACGCGCGCCCGAGCCGCTGCTGGACCACGCCGTGCGCGAGTACGGCGATGCCATCCGGCAGTTGGCCACGGCCAATATTTTCCCGGGCGACATGCTGTACAAGAACTTTGGCGTGACCCGGTTGGGCCGCGTGGTGTTCTACGACTACGACGAGATCCAGCGCATGACGGAAATGCAGTTCCGGCGCATTCCGCCCGCTCCCAATGAAGAAGCCGAACTGGCCAGCGAACCATGGTATGCGGTCGGGCCCAACGACGTGTTTCCCGAAGAATTCCAGCGCTTTCTGCTGGGCGACCCGCGCGTACGGCGGGCCTTCCTGCGGCACCATCCCGACCTGCTGCAACCCGAGTGGTGGCAGGCTTGCCGCGCCCATGTGGCGCAGGGTCGGATCGAAGAATTTTTCCCGTACGATACTGACAGGCGGCTGCGCCCCGACAGCGCCGCGCAGCGCGTTGCCGCATCGTGACGCCAGTCCCCCTCATTTGATTCCAGGAGTCCATCATGTCTGATCCCGTCGTCATCGTTTCCGTTGCCCGCACCCCCATGGGGGGCATGCTGGGCAGCCTGTCCGGCCTGGCCGCCCACGAGCTGGGCTCGGTCGCCATCAAGGCCGCCGTCGAGCGCGCCGGCCTGAATCCGGACCAGGTCGACGAAGTCATCATGGGCAACGTGCTGCAGGCCGGCCAGGGGCAGGCGCCGGCCCGCCAGGCGGCGCTGGGCGCCGGCCTGCCGCTGGGTGTGGCCTGCACCACCATCCACAAGGTATGCGGCTCGGGCCTGAAGGCCGCCATGTTCGGCCACGACCTGCTGGCGGCCGGATCCGCGCGCGTCGTGGTGGCCGGCGGCCAGGAAAGCATGAGCAACGCGCCCTACCTGATGCTGAAGGGCCGCCAGGGCTATCGCTATGGCCATGCCACGGTCTACGACCACATGGCGCTCGACGGCCTGGAAGACGCCTACGACCGCGGCAAGGCTATGGGCGTGTTCGCCGAAGACTGCGCCGCCAAGTACAGCTTCACGCGCGAACAGCAGGACGCCTTCTCGCTGGAATCGCTGCGCCGCGCCCGCGCGGCCAGCGAAGACGGCAGCTTCAAGTGGGAAATCGCGCCGGTCACCGTGGCCGGCCGCAAGGGCGATACCGTGGTGGACACCGACGAGGCGCCCACCAAGGCCATGCCCGAGAAGATCCCCACCCTGAAACCCGCCTTCAAGAAAGACGGCACTGTCACCGCGGCCAACTCGTCGTCCATTTCCGACGGCGCCGCCGCCATGGTGCTGATGCGCGCCTCGACCGCCGAGGAACTGGGCGTCAAGCCGCTGGCGCGCATCGTCGCCCACAGCCAGCATTCGCAAGAGCCCGGCTGGTTCACCACCGCGCCGGTGGGCGCGCTGAAGAACCTGTTCGCCAAGACCGGCTGGAAGGCCGAGGACGTCGACCTGTACGAGATCAACGAAGCCTTCGCCGTGGTGACCATGGCCGCCATGACCGACTTCAAGCTGCCGCACGACAAGGTCAACGTGCATGGCGGCGCCACCGCGCTGGGCCACCCCATCGGCGCCTCCGGCGCGCGCCTGATGGCCACGCTGGTCGGCGCGCTGCGCAAGACCGGCGGCAAGCGCGGCGTGGCCACGCTGTGCATCGGCGGGGGCGAAGCCGTGGCCATGGCGATCGAGATGATGTAACCCCTGGCGTGTCTGACTCCCGCAGGGTGTCAGACACCCACCGGATCTGATCCGTACCGCACTGCCCGCCCTCCCGGCAAGAACCCAATGAAGTCAGATGGTGTCTGACACCCTGCGGGTGCCAGACACGCATAGGAAGAGCTTTCATGCCCGTCATCGAATCCCGCATCAATGCGCGTTCGCAAGAGTACGCCGACAA
>DASPIV010000543.1:0-2230 GCA_035628955.1 Bordetella sp. | reverse complement strand
CGAAGCATCGAAGTCGCTGGGGCAGAACATCATTGTCGACAACAAGGGCGGCGCCAACGGTTCGATCGCCGCCAAGGCGGTCGCCACGTCCGACCCCAACGGCTACACGCTGCTGCTGGCCACCGCCAGCACGCACGGCATCAATCCGGCGCTGTACAAGAACCTGCCCTACGACGCCGTGCGGGACTTCACGCCCGTGACCCTGCTGGCCACGGTGCCCAACGTGCTGGTGGTCAACAAGCAAGTCAAGGCCACCAATGTGCAAGAGCTGATCGCCGAGATCAAGGCCAACGGCAACGCTTTCAACATGGCGTCGGCGGGGGCCGGCACCCCCGGCCACCTGGCCGGCGAGATGTTCAGGCAACGCGCCGCGCTCGACTTCGTGCACGTGCCCTACAAGGGCGGCAGCCCCGCGCTGGCCGACCTGATCGGCGGACAGGTGCAGTTCCTGTTCACGACCATTCCGGGCGCCATGCCGCACATCAAGGCCGACACGCTGCGAGCGCTGGCCGTGACCTCGCCGCGGCGCTCTCCCGCCCTGCCCGACCTGCCCACCATGGCCGAATCGGGCCTGCCCGGCTTCCAGGCGATCTCGTGGCACGGCATCGTCGCGCCGGCCGGTACGCCGGCTGCCACGGTAGATCTCTTGAACCAGGCCTTCGCCCAGGCATTGGCGTCGCCCGAAGTGCGCCAGCGCCTGATGGAAGAAGGCGCCGAGGCGGCCGGCCTGGGCAAAGACGAATTCGGCGCGTTCATCCAGAGCGAGATCGGCGCGTGGGCCGAAGCAGTGAAGGCGTCGGGCGCATCGGCCAACTAGCCCCTGGCGGCAAGAGACCTGGCGGTTTGCTACGATGTGAGCCTGGCCCCCAAGCCGGGCTTCATCTCGCTTTAAGGAATCACCCCATGCGTCTCTTGCACACCATGCTGCGCGTCGGCAACCTGGACAAATCCATCGATTTCTACACCCATGTCCTGGGCATGCGCGTGCTGCGCCGCAAAGATTATCCCGACGGCAAATTCACGCTGGCTTTCGTCGGCTACCAAGACGAAAGCGAAGGTGCCGTGATCGAACTCACCCATAACTGGGACACCGACCACTACGACCTGGGCAACGGCTATGGCCATATCGCCCTGGAAGTCGACAACGCCTACGAAGCCTGTGAAAAGGTCAAGCAAAAAGGCGGCAAAGTCACCCGCGAGGCCGGCCCCATGAAGCACGGCACCACGGTCATCGCGTTTGTCGAAGACCCCGACGGCTACAAGATCGAGTTCATCCAGCACAAGGGCCGGGCCGACTGACGCCCCGCCGCGCACGCCGCCATGATCCACACCATACTCAAGATGGGCGACCCGCGCCTGTTGCGCGTGGCGCAGCCGGTTCAGCGCTTCGACACTCCCGAGCTGCATACGCTGGTTGCCGACATGTTCGACACCATGGTGCACGCCCAGGGCGTGGGCCTGGCGGCGCCGCAGATCGGCATCGACCTGCAGCTGGTGATTTTCGGGTTCGAGCACAACGAGCGCTATCCCGACGCCCCGCCGGTGCCCCTGACCATACTCTGCAACCCGGTGATCACGCCGCTGTCCGACGAACGCGAAGACGGCTGGGAAGGTTGCCTGTCGGTGCCCGGCATGCGCGGCATGGTGCCGCGCTACCGGCATATCCGCTACAGCGGCCACGACCCGCAGGGCAAGCCCGTCGAGCGCGAAGCCCAGGGCTTCCATGCGCGCGTGGTGCAGCACGAATGCGATCACCTGATCGGCCGGCTGTACCCGTCCCGCATCGAGGATTTTTCGAAATTCGGCTACACCGAAGTGCTGTTCCCCGGCATGGACCCCACCCGCGACGACTAGCCTCAAGAGCCAAGGACCCGGGTGTGCCAGGTCTGACTGCCACAGGGAGTCAGACACCGATCATGGCAAGGCCTTCTGCCCACAGCAAAGTCTGACACCTGCGGGAGTCAGACACTTGATCATCATCCCATCATCCCCGCGCCTGGGGATGTTGCGCCAGCATGTCTTCGAGCAGGCGGGCGCCTTCTGAACCGCGCTTGCAGATACTCCATAGCCGGTCGAACAATTGCACGTGCAGGTCCACGGCTTCGGGGTTGGACGTGATACTGGCCACGCCGACATGCAGGTTCGGCAGCTCGGCGATGCGAAACGGGCTGGTGCCCAGCAGCACTTCGTTGCCCTTGTAGAAAAGCTGGAAAGCCACGTTGGGAACAAT
>DASPIV010000542.1:0-9691 GCA_035628955.1 Bordetella sp. | reverse complement strand
CCGAACGCACCACGCCTTCTTGCACCATGCGCAATACCTGGGCCACCGAGGCATCGGCGTCTTCGATCATGGCGCCGGGATGGCTGCGCGGGGTCAGCGAGCCGTCGTCCTGGTAAGAGCGGTCGGCGAAGACTTCGTGGGCGGCGCGCAGGCCCAGTTCCTGGGCTGCATGTATCAGCTGGCTGCCAGCCAGCCCGTATAGCACCAGGCTGGCATCCACGTCGCGCACCGCGCGGCAGATGGCCTGTGCCAGGGCAGCATCTTTGGCGGCCATGTTGTAGAGCGCTCCGTGTGCCTTCACATGATGCAGGCGCGTGCCCTGCGTGGCCGCCACGGCAGCCAGCGCGCCTACCTGGTACACCACCATGTCGTAGGCTTCCTGCGGAGACACCTGCATTACCCGGCGGCCGAAGCCCACCAGGTCGGGCAGGCTGGGGTGCGCGCCCACCGCCACCTGCCGCGCGGCGGCCGCCGCGACAGTCTTGCGCATGGTGGAAGGATCGCCGCCATGAAAGCCACAGGCGACGTTGGCCGAGCTGACGAACTGCAGCACGGCCTCGTCATTGCCCATATGCCAGGCGCCGTAGCTTTCGCCCATGTCGCAGTTCAGGTCGATGGCAGAACTCATGGAATGTCCTCAAGCGTGAAACAGGGCGCGCAGCGGGGCCAGTGCGTCCTGCAAGTGGGCGAACGCGTCTTCGCGCTCGCCATCGAGCCGTTGCGCTTCGTCCAGCGCGATGCTGGCGAACCGCAGTGCATGTCCGGGGCCGCGCTGCGCCAGGCTGGGCAGATCGGCCGTGATGACCTGGGCGATCTTGGGGTAGCCGCCGGTGGTCTGGCGATCGGCCATCAGCACTATGGCCTGGCCGCCTGAGGGTACTTGCACGGTGCCATAGCTGGCCGCCTCGGACAGGATCTGGCGCGGCGCGGCCATGGCCAGCGATGGGCCATCCAGCCGATAGCCCATGCGGTCGGACTGCGTGCCGATGCGGAATTCGGCATGCAGCAAGTCGTGGCGCGAGCCGGCCTCGAACTCGTCCCAGTGTACGCCCGGCAATATGCGCAACGCGTGGCGCAGGTTGGGGGCCAGCGTGGCCGGCAGGTAAATGCGTAGCTGCGACAGGGCATCGGCCAGGCGGGCCAGCGCCGGCGGCTTGCCCGCCAGCGGACTTTGCAGGCCGATGGTGTCGCCCTTGGCCAGGGCGCGGCCGGCATGGCCGCCGAAGTGGCCGCGCAGATAGGTGCTGGTGCTGCCCATTACCGGGGCAAGCGCGTAGCCGCCATGCACCGCCAGGTAAGCGCGCATGGCGCGGCCCGGGGTGGCCGAGCCGAACGCCAGCACGTCGCCGGTGCGCGCGACCAGCGGGCGGTGGCAGGCGAGCGGGGCCCCGTTCAGGGTGGCGTGCAGGTCGGCGCCGCCAATGGCGAAGCAGGCAGGCGATTCGAAGCGCAAGGTCGGTCCGGCCAGGGTGACTTCCAGCGTGGCGTGATCGGCCTGGTTGCCGGCCAGCAGGTTGGCCAGCCGATGGGCGCGGGCGTCCATGGCGCCGCAGACGGGTACGCCCAGGTGCTGGCTGCCCGTGCGGCCGGCATCCTGGAAGCTGGACAGCAGCCCCGGCTTGAGAACGGCCAGGCTCATTGCGCACCTTCGCGCAGGCGCCGGTATTCGGCGGGGTCGATAGGCACGAAGCGCACCCGGTCGCCGGCTTGCAGCAGCGCGGCCGGCTCGCGCGCCGGGTCGAACAATACGAGCGGCGTGGCCCCGATGATGTTCCAGCCGCCTGGCGACTGGCTGGGATACAGCATGCTCTGGCGATTGGCCACGGCCACCGAACCGGCCGGCACGGCCGTGCGCGGCGACGCGCGCCGCGGGATGTTCAGCCGTTCGTCGTGCACGCCCAGGTACGCGGCGCCGGGGGCGAATCCCAGCATGAACACCAGGTTGTCCGAACCCGCATGCATGGCCACGACCGCGTCGGCCGATAGGCCGGCGTGGCGGGCGACTTCATCCAGGTCGGGGCCTTGTTCGCCGCCATAACAGACCGGGATGTCGACATCGCGCCCGCTGTGCTCGTCCGGCGTCACGCCCCGGCCCAGCACCTTTTCAATCTGGGCGGCCAGTTGCGGATAACGTGGCCCTTGGCTGCCCATGGGCTGGTAATGCACGGCGACCGCGACGAACGAAGGCACTACGTCGATGACGCCGGGTAGCTGCGCTTGCCGCAACAAGCGCGCCGCGGCCAGGCACATACGGCCCGTGCCGATGTCGATGCCATCGCCGAAATAGACCAGCAGGCAGCGGTCGCCCTGGGGCTGGATGCGCCAGGCAGGCTGGCTGAAAGCGGACGGGATATCGTTCAACGGCGCGGCCGCCTCCAGGGGGATCTATTTGGCGAACAGCGAGTCGAGATTCTTGAACGACTTGAATTCCAGCGCATTGCCCGACGGGTCCAGGAAAAACATGGTTGCCTGTTCGCCCACTTCGCCCTTGAAGCGGATGTAAGGCTCGATCACGAATTTGGTGCCCGCGTCAGTCAGCCTTTTGGCCAGCGCTTCCCAGTCTGCCAAGGGCAGTACGGCGCCGAAATGGCGTACCGGCACATCGTGCGCGTCGACCGAGCTGGTAGACCTGTGGCCGCATTCGTCGGGCGACAGGTGGGCCACGATCTGGTGGCCATAGAAGTTGAAGTCCACCCACTCGGTGGAACTGCGGCCCTCGGGACAGCCCAGCAATTCGCCGTAGAACGCGCGGGCTTCGGCCAGGTCGCGGACGGCGAAGGCCAGATGAAAGGGCGGCAGGGTAGTTGTTGCGGTCATGCAAGACTCCGGATGCGGCAAGAATAAAACAAAATGAAAAGGCCCGGGCTATCTGGGCGGCGATAGGCGGCCAGGCGCCACGGGAGCGGCGTGCTTATCAGTTTAGTGATTGTTTTTTTTATCGAAAAACGATATTTTTTTGACCTGAGCATCGAAAAAAATCATTGTGATCCGCGAATTCAAGACTTTCATCGCCGTGGCGCGCGATGGCACCTTTACCGGGGCCGGCCGCCAGTTGGGCCTGACGCAATCCGCCGTCAGTGCGCAGATGCGCCGCCTGGAGGATTATCTGGGGACGTCTTTGTTCGAGCGCACGGCCAAGTCGGCGGCCCTGAACGCGGCAGGCCGCGAGATGCTGCCGCAGGCCGAGGAACTGGTGGCCATGGCCGAACGCATGGCCAGTTCGGCGGGCGCCGGGCATGTCAGGGGGTTGTTGCGGGTGGGGGCCATTGCATCGGTGCAGCAAAGCGTGCTGGTGGACGCCCTGGCGCAGTTCCGCGATGCCTTTCCAGACGTGCGGGTGCGGGTGGTGCCCGGAGTGTCCTTGTCTTTGCTGGGGCAGGTGGATGCGGGCGAGATCGACATGGCCGTGCTGATCCGGCCGCCTTTTGCGCTGCCGCCCGAACTGGCGTGGCGGCCATTGCTGCGCGAGCCGATCGTGCTGGCTGCGCCGGCCGGCCTGCCCGCGCAGCAATGGCGGGAATTGCTGGCCAGCCAGCCTTTCATCCGCTATGACCGCTCATCGTTCGGTGGGCGCCTGGTGGACATGTTCCTGAAGAAGCACCGCATTGCCGTGCGCGAGGCGGTGGAACTGGACGAAATGGAGGGCATTGCCCAGCTTGTCAGGCGCGGCCTGGGCGTAGCGCTGCTGCCGCGCACCCGGCAATTCGATGCCACCGGCTTGTGCCTGTACGACCTGGGCGAAGCAGGGTTCGGCCGCGACATCGGCCTGATAGCGCGCCTGCCGCACGACCCCGGCAGCCTGGCGGGACACCTGGCCGAGTGCCTGGTGCAGGCCGCCGGCACCTGACCCTGGCAAGACCTGGCAAGTTCCAGAAGAGCCAGAAGGCTTGCTAGAGCAGGTCGCAGCGCACGGTGATGGGGTGGCTGCGCAGTGCCGCCATTACCGTATCGCTGACCGGGCCGTCCACGTCGGTTACCACATACCCGATCTGGCCGCGGGTTTGCAGGCTTTGGCTGACGATGTTCAGTCCTTGCTCGGCCAGCAGGTTGTCCAGGGCGCCCAGGGCGCCGGGCGCGTTGCGGTGCACGTGCAGGATGCGCGCTTCGCCGGCTGGCTCCAGGTAGGGCAGTTCCGGAAAGTTGACCGCGCTTTTGGTGGTGCCGGCCTGCAGGAAACGCACCAGTTTCTCGGCGACTTCACGGCCGATGTTTTCCTGCGATTCCTGTGTGCTGCCGCCGATGTGGGGCGTCAGCAGCACATTGGGCAGGCCGATCAGCGGGCTGGCCAGCGGCTCGTCGACGCTCTTGGGTTCGGTGGGAAATACGTCAAGCGCGGCGCCCGCCAGGTGGCCGGAAGTCAGCGCCCCGTGCAGCGCTTCGATGTCGACCACCGTGCCGCGCGAGGCATTGATCAGGATGGCGCCGTGCCTCATGCGGGCCAGGGTATCGGCGTTGATGATGTTTTCCGTGCTTTTGCCGCCCGGCACGTGCAACGTGACCACGTCGGCCTGTTCCAGTAGTTCGTTCAGCGAGCCGGCCGCGCGGGCGTTGCCCAGCGGCAGTTTGGCTTCGACGTCGAAAAACACCACGCGCATGCCGATGCCTTCGGCCAGCGTGCTGATCTGCGATCCGATATTGCCGTAGCCGACGATGCCCAGCGTCTTGCCGCGCGTCTCGAAAGCACCGGCGGCAGACTTGTCCCAGTGGCCCAGGTGGACGCGGGCGTTCTTCTCGGGGATGCGGCGCAATAGCAGAATAGCTTCGCCCAGCACCAGTTCGGCCACCGAGCGCGTATTGGAGAACGGCGCGTTGAACACCGGAATACCGCGCTGCATGGCGCTGTTCAGGTCGACCTGGTTGGTGCCGATGCAGAAGCACCCCACCACGCGCAGGTCGGGCGACGCGGCCAGGGCTTCGGTATCCAGGTGAGAACGCGACCGGATGCCGGCCACCTGTGCGCCGCGCAAGGCTGCGCGCAACTCGGCGGGCGGCAGGGCGGCCGCGTGCGTGACGATGTCGGTGTAGCCGGCGGCGGCGAACACGTCGCGCGCGCTGGGGTGGATGTTCTCGAACAGTACGATTTGGGCCATGGCTGCAACACTGGGGAAATGAATGGGAAGCTTTCCCTATTGTGGCCCAGTTTGTCGCCCACCTGGCCAGAGGCCATTTGGCCGGTGGGGCGATCAGGCTGCCACGATCCGCTCGGCCGGAAAGTGCAGGGTGAAGGTGCTGCCTTTGCCGGCTTCGCTGGTGATCAGCAATTCAGCGTCGTGGCGGATGGCGATGTGCTTGGTGATGGCCAGCCCCAGGCCCGTGCCGCCGGCCGCCCGTGAACGGCCCCGGTCGACCCGGTAGAAGCGCTCGGTCAGGCGCGGGATATGCAGGGCCGCGATGCCGATGCCGGTGTCCTGTACGCTGAAGCGCGCCCCGCCATCGGCCTCTCCGTGCCATCGCACGGTGATCTTGCCGCCGTCGGGCGTGTAACGCACGGCATTGGTCAGCAGGTTCGACATGGCCGATGCCAATTCGGTCTCGGCGCCCAGCACGTCCAGCGATTCATCAATGTGCCAGGCAATACTGTGGCGGCCGGCCGACAGGGCCTCGATCTGCTGGCGCGTGGTGTGCAGCAAGGCAGGCAGGTTGACCGCACGCGGATCCGATCCGGGCGACGATTCCAGCGTGGACAGCGTCAGCAGATCTTCGACGATGGCCTGCATGCGCTGGGCCTGCTCATGCATCATGCCCATGTATTGGTCGCGCTGTGCGTCGTCCAGCGCCTCGGCCGGCATGTCGCGCAGCGTTTCCAGGAAGCCGGCCAGCACAGTCAGGGGCGTGCGCAGTTCGTGCGAGACGTTGGCCACGAAATCGCGCCGCGTGGTTTCCAGCTTCTCGATCTGCGTCACGTCGCGCGAGATCAGCAGCCGGCGGTTGCTGGCATAGGCGGCCAAGTGCATCATCATGACGCGCTCCTGGCCACCATGCGCCAGGCGCACCAGTATCGGTTCGGGCCAGTCGTCGCGGTGCGCGTAGGCCACGAATTCGGGCGCGCGCAACAGGTTCAGCAGGTTGTGGCCCCGGTCGGCGGGCAGGCTCAGGCTCAGGTGGTGGCGCGCCACCCGGTTGCACCACTCGATCTGGAAATCTTCGTTCAGCGTGACTACGCCGTCGGGCAGCGCCTGTGCGGCCGCCAGCATGCCCTGCATGGTGCCGCGGGTCTCGGCCAGTTCACGCGCCCGGGCCCGCGTGTAGCGGTACAAGGGGGCCAGGATGTCATCCCAGGGGCCTACCGAGGCCGGCGGCGCAGTGTCGGGATGGTGCGCCCAGTACGACACCGCGCGCAGCCGCCAGCTGCGCCAGAACAACATGCCTATCAGTGCCGCACAGAACACCACCCAGCCGACCGGGTCGCCGGCCAGCCATTGCAGGAACAGCGATACGATCGCCCACAGGGCGACCAGGAGCAGGGTGCGCAGCCAGATCATCGTGGCAATGTTTTACCGTGCCGGGACCTGTGCGGTAAACCGATATCCGCTGCCGCGCACGGTTTCCACATGCGCGTCGTGGCCTGACGGTTCCAGTGCCTTGCGCAGGCGCCGGATATGCACGTCGACCGTGCGCTCTTCCACGAAGACGTGGTCGCCCCAGACCTGGTCCAGCAGTTGCGACCGCGAGAACACTCGCTCGGGGTGCGTCATGAAGAAATGCAGCAGGCGGAATTCGGTGGGGCCGATCGACAGGGACTGCTCGTTGCCCGACAGGCGGTGCGTGACCGGATCGAGCTTCAGCCCGCTGACATCGATGATGTCGTCGGTGAGTTGAGGCGCGCGCCGCCGCAGCACGGCCTTGATGCGCGCCATCAGTTCCTTGGGCGAGAAAGGCTTGGTGATGTAATCGTCGGCGCCGGCCTCCAGGCCGTCGACCTTGTCTTGCTCGGCGCCCTTGGCGGTCAGCATGATGACCGGCACGGCGCGGGTGCGCTCATCGTCGCGCAGCTTGCGCGCCAGGGTCAGGCCCGAAGTGCCGGGCAGCATCCAGTCGAGCAGGATCAGGTCGGGCAGTTCGGCGCGGATCAGGGTGTGTGCCTGTTCAGCATCGAAAGCGCGCAAGACTTTATGGCCGGCGAACGAAAGGTTCACGGCGATCAGTTCCTGGATGGCGGGTTCGTCTTCGACGACAAGAATGGTGCTGGACATGGGGATCGAGGCGGGCATGAGCGCCGTATCGGCGCGAACATTGCGATAGTATGGCCAGAATATTTCAGGTATGTGACCGCCGGCTGATTGGCATAGCAGGTTCGCGCGCCGCTCGATCGGCTACCATTGCCTCATATACCGGGACTTTGCCATGCAACAACAACATCCTGCTTCTTCCCCTGATCCGGACAGCTCCACCCACTTCGGCTTTCAATCCGTCCCTGAAAACGAGAAAGCCCGCAAGGTGGCCGAGGTTTTCCATTCGGTGGCTTCGCGCTACGACGTCATGAACGACTTGATGTCGGGCGGGCTGCATCGCGCCTGGAAGGCCTTTACCATCGGGCGCGCCGCCATCCGCCCCGGCATGAAGGCGCTGGACATCGCCGGCGGCACCGGCGACCTGGCGCGCGCGTTTGCGCGGCGCGCCGGCCCGACGGGCGAAGTGTGGCTGACCGACATCAACGATTCCATGCTGCGTGTCGGGCGCGACCGCCTTACTGATGCCGGTTTGCTGCTGCCCACCGCTGTGTGCGACGCCGAACGCCTGCCATTTCCGTCCGGCTATTTCGACCGGGTCAGCGTGGCTTTCGGGCTGCGCAACATGACCCACAAGGACCGGGCGCTGGCCGAAATGACCCGCGTGCTCAAGCCTGGCGGCAAGCTGCTGGTGCTGGAATTCTCGCAAGTGGCCAAGCCGCTGGCGCCAGTGTACGACTGGTATTCGTTCAATATCCTGCCGTGGCTGGGCAAGAAGGTAGCGGGCGATGAGGCCAGCTACCGTTACCTGGCCGAATCCATCCGCATGCATCCCGACCAGGACACCCTGGCGGGCATGATGCGTACTGCCGGCCTGGAGCGCGTGCAGTACTTCAACCTGACCGCCGGCGTGGTCGCCCTGCACGAGGGCGTGCGACTGGCCTGAGCGCCCCTGGCGGGGAACTTGTCGCTCGCCGGCTTGTCCGTTATTCTTCAGGTGTTCAGTTTTTTGTAAGAAAACCCTGATTAGAAAAATTGCCGGCCGCGCTGCGGTCCGGCGGCGCCCTGTACCCGGGCGCCTTGCGCTCAAGGAGTCACGCAATATGTCACGTTCCGGATTCTCCCGGTTGCTCGCCGCCGCGCTGATCGCTGTCGCCGGTACCGCCATGCTGGCGGTGTCGTTCGACGCCGAGGCCCGCCGCATGGGCGGGGGCAGCAGTATCGGCCGCCAGTCCAGCAACATTACCCAGCAGCGCCAGGCTGTTACACCGCCCACCACCACCAACCGCGCCGCCGCTCCGGCAACGGGTGCCGCCGCCGGCACCGCCGCGGCTGGCGCCGCCAAGAGCGGCATGTCGCGCTGGCTGGGCCCCATCGCCGGTATCGCCGCCGGCCTGGGCATTGCCGCGCTGCTGTCGCACCTGGGCCTGTCGGGCGCTTTTGCCGAATTCCTGTCCAGCATGCTGCTGATCGCGCTGGTCGTGTTCGCGGTCATCTTCATCGTGCGCCGCCTGCGCGGCGCCGGTCCGCGGCATGCCACCCAGGGCGCCTATGGCTCCGGCTCGGCACGCGAAAGCAATGCCCAGGGCCAGCAGCAGCACCTGTGGCGGCAGTCGGCGGCTCCTTCGGCTGGCCCGGCTGCAGTGCCGGCCGCATCCGCCGGGCCGGTTGGCGCGGCTGCGCCTACCGAAGGCGGCAACGACAACTGGTATATCCCGGGTGATTTCAACAGCACCGAGTTCCTGAAAAAGGCCAAAGAGCAGTTCGTGCAGATCCAGGCCATCTGGGACAGCGGCAATACCGACCGCCTGCGCGAATTCCTGACTGACGACCTGATCGCCGAACTGAAGCAGCAGTTGGCCGAGCGCGGCGCCACGAACAACCAGACCGAAGTGGTGCTGCTCAACGCCGAATTGCTGGGCATCGAGACCGTGTCCGACGGCCATCTGGCCAGCGTGCGCTTCTCGGGCATGCTGCGCGAGGCTCCCGGCACCGAAGCGTTCCGCTTCGAAGAGGTGTGGAACCTGTACAAGCCGCAGCAAGGCGGTTGGCTGCTGGCTGGTATTCAGCAAATTCCGGTCGAATACGCCAGTTGACCAGTTCCGGGCGCCGTCGCGGCGCCCGGCTGGCCAGGGCCTGCGGCCCGCCATTCAGCGGTGCGACGCCGCGTATACGGGGCGGGCACGCCCCCGACCCGGTAAACTCCGGGTTTGTCCGTTTATTCGGCCGGGTCTGCAGCAGTCAGGCCCGCCTAGCATCGATGCTGCCCTTTTCCTTATTGCCCACCCCTGCGCGCCTGGCTGTGCGCGCGCTGAATGCCTTGCTGGCGCGCGAAGCCTGGGCCCGCGAACGCCTGGCGCGCCATGCCGGCAAGACCGTACGCTTCGCGCTGGGTGGCTTTACGGCTGGCCTGGCCATCAACAGCGAAGGCTACGCCGACCTGGCCGATGAGGCCGTGGTGCCCGATGTGACCCTGACCGTCGACCCGGCCAAATTCAATCCGCTGCGCTTGCTGCCCGGGC
>DASPIV010000541.1:0-2058 GCA_035628955.1 Bordetella sp. | reverse complement strand
CAGGGCATCGACGGGCCGGCCCTGGTCGCGCGCTTCCCACGGTTGATCTATTGCGATCTGTCCGCCTTTGGCCAGAGCGGGCCGTTGGCCACGCTTCCGGGATTCGAGCCCTTGGCGCAGGCCTACAGCGGCCTGGCCAGTGTCAACGGCACGCCTGACGGCCCCCCGTTGAGGACGGGGCCATCGATCGTGGATATGGGTTCTGGCATGTGGATCGCCATTTCTGCCTTGGCGGCGATACGAAAGCGCGAGCAGACAGGGCGCGGCGCAATCGTCAACCTGTCGTTGTTGGATACCGCCCTGGCATGGGTATCGATGGATGTCAGCGGGTATCTGAACGAGGGGCGCATACCTGAGCGCCGGGCAAATGGGCATCCGCTGCTGGTTCCTTACGACGCTTTCCCGGCCCAGGATGGACCGATAGTCATTGCGGCCGGCAATGACGCGCAGTTTGCCCGGTTGACCAAGGCATTGGGGCACCCGGAATGGGCCGCCATGCCCGACTACGAGACCAATGCAGCCAGAATGAAGAACAAGCCGGCGTTGGTTGCGCGCATATCGGCCATCCTGGAAAAAAAACCACGTGAGCATTGGACTGCGCTGCTTCAAGGCGTTGGCGTGCCTTGCTCGAGCTACCACACCATTCCGGAAGCCATTGCATCGGAGCAGGTCAGGGTAAACGCCGTTATACAGACCTCGACGACAACGCACCGTCAGTTGGTGGGTTTGCCATTCACCATAGACGGCCATCGGCCGGGCAGCTTTGAGGAGGCGCCCCGGCTGGGACAGGACAACGGCTTGATAAGCGCCTGATCCAGGGCGCAATGACAATAATCGCGAAATCACGCAAAGGAGACATCCAATGAAGTACCTGATTTGCCTGCTACAGGCACTGTTGCTGCTTGTTTGCGCACCGGCCTCGGCCGAACCGCCTTGGGCGCCGAATCGCCTGGTGAATGTCATCGTGCCATTTTCGCCCGGTGCCGCGGCCGACACGACGATTCGCATCGTCGGCGAACAACTGGCTACCGCACTGGGCCAGCCGGTTGTCGTTGAAAACCGCGGCGGCGCGGCCGGGGTGATTGGCGCGCGCGCTGGCGCGAGCGCCACACCCGATGGCTATACCTTGATCGGTGGCTCGGATCCCCCGTTCACCATTATTCCCCATCTGCAGAATGTGCCTTATGACCCGGCTACCGCGTTCAATCATGTCGCGCTGATTGCGGATGTGCCTTTGTTCCTGGTCGTACGGAAAGACCTGGGGGCCAATAATGTGCGCGAGCTGATCGCGCTGGCGAAGAAATCGCCGGGCTCGTTGACGATTGCTTCGTCCGGCAACGGGTCGTCTGGGCACTTGGCCGCCGAGCTGTTCAAGATGGAGGCCGGTGCGCCCATGCTGCATGTGCCCTACAAGGGCCAGGTGGCAGCGGTGTCGGATGTGGTGGCAGGCCGGGTCGACGCGACGTTCAGTTCGCTGGGGCCGGTGCGTCAGCATGTCGAGGCGGGCAACCTGAAGATGTTGGCCGTTTCCACGGCCAAGCGGTTTGTCGGATTGCCGGATGTGCCCACGGTGGCCGAATCGGGTGTCGATGGCTTTGATATTGCCGTATGGATTGGCTTCTCTGCGCCGGCGGGCACGCCACCTGCCGCAATTGCACGGATCAATGGCGAGGTCAATAATATCCTGGCCTCGCCAGACATCGCGGCGAAACTGACGAGCATGGGCTATGTGCCGCTACGCGGTTCCCCGGCGGACATGACGCGCAGGCTCGATGTCGATTACAAGCGGTTTGGCCAACTTATCAAAGACGCCAGGATCTCATTCGAATGAGCGATCCGGTGGGGTGAACGGCCCCGCTCGTGCGCGTGGCCGGCCGGATTTCGACAGCATCGCCGGTGCCGTTTAAGATGGCCTTCCGCAGCCATCGCTTTCCCACGTCCCGGCACCGCCATGTCCCGTCCCATTCCGCCCCTGAATCCCGTACGCGCCTTCGAGGTGGCTGCGCGCCACCTCAGCTTTACCCGCGCGGCCGAAGAGCTTTGCGTGACACCATCGGC
>DASPIV010000540.1:0-2239 GCA_035628955.1 Bordetella sp. | reverse complement strand
ACTCGCCCACCGCGCGCGCGAATGCCAGGGCGAAGCCGGTCAAGAGCGCCGGCAACACGGTGGGCAGCAGCACGCGGCGAATGGTCTGCCAGCGGCTGGCGCCCAGGCTGGCGGCCGCCTCCTCGATTTCGCGCTCGATGTCCTCCAGCACCGGCTGCACCGTGCGCACCACGAATGGAATGCCGATGAAGATCAGCGCCACGACGATGCCCAGCGGGGTGAACGCCACTTTCAGGCCCAGCCATTGCTCCAGCGGGCCGCCGAACCAGCCGTTCCTGGCATACAGCGCCGTCAGGGCAATGCCGGCCACGGCGGTGGGCAGCGCGAACGGCAAGTCGACCAGCGCATCCAGGATCTTCTTGCCCGGGAAGCGGTAGCGCACCAGCACCCAGGCCACCAGCATGCCGAACACCAGGTTCACCAGCGCGGCCAGCAAGGCGGCGCCGAACGTCAGCCGGTACGAGGCGACCACGCGCGGCGCGGTCACGGTGTCCCAGAAGCCCGCCCAACCCAGGCCGGCGCTTTTGATCGGCAAGGCGGCCAGCGGGATCAGCACCAGCAGGCTCAGGTACAGCACCGCGTATCCCATGGAAATGCCGAAGCCCGGCAGGACGCCGGGCCGGTTGCGCCGCCGGCCGGCCGGGCCCGCGGCCGCGATCGTATCTGTGCTCATGATTGCATCCCGTCGCGCTCCGTTATTTGCCGCCGGGCTGGTAGATCTGGTCGAAGGTGCCGCCATCTTTGAAGTGCGTCTGTTGCGCCTTCTGCCAGCCGCCGAAAATCGCGTCATCGATGGTGACCAGCTTCACCTTGGGAAACTGGTCCGCGAATTTGGCCGCCACTTGTGGATCGGTGGGCCGATAATAATTTCGCGCGACGATTTCCTGCGCCTGCGGGGTGTACAGAAATTCCAGGTAGGCTTGCGCCGCGGCGCGCGTTCCCTTGCGGTCGACGTTCTTGTCCACCACCGCCACCGGGGGTTCGGCCAGGATGGATAGCGAGGGCACGACGATATCGAACTCGTCCGGGCCCAGCTCTTTCAGCGCCAGGAACGCCTCGTTTTCCCAGGCCAGCAGCACATCGCCCACGTCGCGCTCGACGAAGGTAGTGGTAGCGCCGCGCGCGCCTGTGTCCAGCACCGGCACGTGGCGATACAGCTCGCCGACGAAAGCCTTGGCCTGCTCGACGCTGCCGCCGCTCCGCTCCAGCGCATAAGCCCAGGCCGCCAGGTAGTTCCAGCGAGCGCCACCCGAAGTCTTGGGATTGGGCGTGACGACTTCGATGCCATCCTTGACCAGGTCGTTCCAATCGTGGATCTGCTTGGGATTGCCCTTGCGCACCAGAAACACGATGGTCGAGGTATAAGGCGAGCTGTTGCGCGGCAGCCGGGCTTGCCAGTTTTCGGGCAGCAGCCCGCGCGCGGCCACGGCATCAATGTCATAGGCCAGCGCCAGGGTCACCACGTCGGCATCCAATCCATCGATGACCGAGCGGGCCTGTTTACCTGAGCCGCCATGCGATTGGCGGATAGTCAGTTCGACACCGGTCTTGGCCTGGTATGCCTTGACGAAAGCGGCATCCACCTCGCGGTACAGCTCACGTGTCGGGTCGTACGACACATTCAACAACGATTGCTTGTCCTGCGCCTGCACCGGCAATCCCAGCACGAAAGTCGTGGCCACAGCAGCCACGCCGGTCCAGAATTTTTTCTTTTGCAGCATGCAACGCATCCGATGTCTATCAATAGTGGATGCAAGTGTGCGGGCCGCTCGATCCAAACGGAACGAACCATTACTTGGTTGCTTATGGCCGCCAGACATAAGTAACAAACCGAAAATGGAGTTAAGCGGCCGCAAAAAAAAGCGCCCATACAGGGCGCTGAGGCGGCACCGGCACAGGCAGGACGCAAGCGCCCTGCCCGCACCGTTGGTATTTACTTATTCGGCTGAGGCGTAATTCGCAGGTACGGACGCACTGCCTTATAGCCCTTCGGGAATTTCTCCTTGAGGACCGCTTCGTCTTTCAGCGACGGCACGATGATGACGTCATCGCCGTCTTCCCAGTTCACCGGCGTGGCCACGCTATGGCTGTCGGTCAGCTGCAGCGAATCGATGACGCGCAGGATCTCGTTGAAATTGCGGCCGGTGCTGGCCGGATAGGTAATGATCAGCCGCACCTTCTTGGCCGGGTCGACGATGAACACCGAACGCACGGTCACGGTGGCGCTGGCATTCGGGTG
>DASPIV010000539.1:0-2991 GCA_035628955.1 Bordetella sp. | reverse complement strand
GAATCAGGCACAGCTTTACGCGACCCTATCGTCCTCAAACCAACGGTAAAGCCGAACGATTCATCCAAACCTGCTTGCGAGAATGGGCTTACGCAAGGACATGGACCACCAGCGCTGAACGCTCCGACTGGTTGCCTGCCTTTCTGGCGTACTACAACCTTCGGCGCCCTCACTCAGCTCTTGATTACAAACCTCCCGTCTCCCGGCTCAGCGGGAACAACCTATTGAAACATCACACCTAGGGCGGCCATTTGCTTTGGATGAACGGCGTTTCTTGATCGTGGCGTCCAGTCCCACCGGCTGCGCCGGCGGGGCCGTCCTTCGGACTTCGTGAGCGTCCCCCGGACGCTCACAGGTGCCCTTAAAGCCCCCGCCGCCAGGCCGGCGGCGGGTCCCTTAAGGCCACCACACACTACGCGCCCTGCGGGTGCAGCTATCTTTTTGTTTTGTTTGAATCTTTCCCGCGCCAAGTCGTGTTCTTCTATCCGACAACGAAAATACGCCGGGCGCTGGAGAGCCGCTTGAATTCTTGTGCTGCGGGCCGCCAGCCGCGTATACAAATCCCGTTTTTTTTGACCGTCGACCTCAAGAGCACGACTCCCGCGACGGTATGTCTACGCGGTGTAACGGCTGGTCACCTCGCTGTCTACACCTTGCCACCGAAGATCTGCAACTCGCAACGGCGGGTCTACATGCTGTCTACCCGTTGTCGAAGTTCGTCCACTTCTGAGTTCCATATTGCATAAAAATCCATGGCTTAGAAAAAGACAACATTCACTTCTGAACTCGCGCTTCACTCAAGTCTGAACTTTGCGAAGATAACTTCACTTAAGTTTGAATTTTGCAATGCCCCTGAGATTGGGGTGCTTACGCGATGACGCATCGCGGCATCGCTTGCCGCTGCCTGGCTGGTCGCGTCGTGCAGCGCCGGCCGGCGCAGCACGGGGTTCTGGGTATTCCTTGCAAGCAACGTATTGTGGGTGGCCTGAGGACTGGGCGACGATGCCTGGGCGCTTATTGCACTGCAGCTGAGATTGGCCGTGCTCAACGTGCGCGGCGTTCTGAAAAGCGACCCGTAGGCTTTTATGGGCCCGGCCGGGCCGGCGGGCGGTGCGGCGATGGGTGTGACCCCTGATCAGCCGGGCCGGCGCAATGCAGCATGCGACCGGCCCAGCTGCTTGCGCCGCCAGATCAGCACGCCGGTCACGGACAGCATGACGACGATCAGCCCGAGCAGGCAAGCAAAGAGCTGGTAGGGCAGGCCGAAGACGTGCGCCATGTGCAACGCGCCAAGCCAGTTGCTGAACGTGTCGCCCCACGCGCCGCGCGTGGGTAAGTATATGCCGCGCCGCTCGCCCGTGTTGGCGTCGATCAGGATGGCGGTGTTACCCACGTGGCGGCGCAGGTCGGCGTCGCTGTGCGCCAGATACGCGTACACGCCGCGCCGCCGGTCCAACACCAGCGACTCCTCGCCATCCACGGTGAAGCCACGTTCTTTCGCCAGTTCGTGCATTGCGCGGCGCGCGGCCGCAAGGGCGGCCGGGCCGTCCAGCGCAGGCGTGGCCAGCGGCTGCGGCAGGATAGGCGCGCCGCGCCATGAAATGTCGAACGGCATGATGACCGACATCACGGGCTGGTAGACCTGGGCCCGCAAGTTGAACATGACGCTGGACCACGCATACACCAGCAGCATGGCCCACAGCCACAGGCCGAAGGCGCGGTGCAGATCCAGCGCGAGGCGCGTCCCCGAGGCGCCCTGCTTGATCGACCAGGCCGGCCGCCACGCGCGCCAGAATCCCGCGCGTCGTGCGCCCTTGGATGGCAGGGTCAGGTAAAAGCCGACAAAACAGTCCAGCGTCCAGATGAGCGCGATCACGCCATACAGCAAGCGGCCCCAGACGCCCGGCAGCGTCAGATCCACGTGCAGCCGGTAGATGAAGGGCAGCAGGTTCTCGCGCGCGAGCGACACCGCACCCTCATTGCGCCAGCCCAGCACCTTGCCGCTGTAGGGATCCGCGAAGGCATGCGTGGCGGGCAGCGGCAGCATGCGCCCGGTAGCCGCATCCTGCCTGGGCGTCAGCCGAAAGACCACGGCCCGGTCCGCCTCGCGCCGCAGCGGCACCTGCTCGACGCCGGCCCACGGCAACTGCGCGCGAACCGTATCGCGCAGGACGAAGGGGTCCAGCAACGCGCGTCCCTCGGCGGGCGCCAGGAACAGCTGCGGGTTCAGCCAGGCGTCCAGTTCTTCCTTGAACGCAAGGATGCTGCCCGTCAGGCCGGCCACGCACAGGAACAGGGCGCTGGCCAGCCCCGCCCATCGGTGCACGCGGACCCAGATCGGGCGCGCTGCGATTGCCATGCCGTGCTCAGTACTTGGCGCGCAGCGTCAGCAGGAAGGCCTGCGGCTCGCCAAAGATGTTCTGCGAGCGCGGCGAGCTGATGGTCGCGTAGTACTTGCGGTCGAACAGGTTGGTGACGTTAAGCGCCACGTCCACGTTGCGGTTGATCTTGTAGCCGATCTTCATGTCGACGGTCGCATAGCCGCCTTGCTCCAGCCGCGCGCCGTTGTACTGCGGCAGGGCCACATAGGTGCTGCTTTGCACGTTGACGCCGCCGCCGATGGTCCACCGGTTCGCCACGCCGGGTAGCCGGTAATCCGTCCACAGCCGCAGCAGATGGCGCGGCGCGACAGCGGTCACGTTCGAGTCGTACGAGGCGCTCTGGTCCACCCGCGTCTGCAGCCACGTGTAGCCGGCATAGACGTTCCAGCCCGGCTGGATCTCGCCGTTGACCTGCAGCTCGAAACCGCGGTTGCGCGTCTTGCCATTGGCTGTGTAGACCGTGGTGGAATCCGGCGAGAGCGTGGCGCGGTTCTCATCACGGATCTCAAAGACCGCAAACGAGGCATTGAGCGCGCCGTCCAGGTATTCGCCCTTGACGCCGGCCTCGATCTGCTTGCCTTCCAGCGGCTTGAGCATGCTGCCGTCCGCC
>DASPIV010000538.1:0-6191 GCA_035628955.1 Bordetella sp. | reverse complement strand
AGCCCAGCAGGCGCCGCAGGTGGCCGATGCGCTGCAGGCCGAAGGCGCCCAACGCAGCCTGTTCAGCCCGGTGCTCGACGGCCAGGTCCTGCCGCACGACATCGGTCCGGCGCTGCACCAGGCGGCGGGCCGCGCCGATGTACTGGTCAGCGTCGCGCGCGACGAAATGGCGGCATTTCCGGGCAGTGCGGTAGACGACGCGCACCATGAAGAAGGCGAGCGCATATTCGGCCGTCCGTCGCGGCAATGGGCCGAAGATGCCGCCGCGCAGGGCCGGCACGCCTGGCTGGCACGCTTCGACATCGCCCCGACCGCGCGCTTCGGCGCGTGCCATTGCATCGACCTGCCTTTCGTATTCGGTACGCTGCCGGCATTCAAGGGGGCTGCCATGCTACATGGCCTGCCCGAAGGGCACGGCAAGCAGCTCAGCCAGCAGGTGCAGCGTGCCTGGATCGCCTTCATCCGCGGCGACGCTCCCGGCTGGGACCCCGTGCCGCAGCAGCACCTGCTGGCCTGACCAGCATGCCGACGGCACGCTGCCACCACTTATCCATATACATGACAAGGGAACTTCCATGCGCATCAAACTAGCCGCTGCCGCGTTGGCGCTGATTCTGCCCGCCGCCGCCCTGGCCGCCTTTCCGGACAAGCCCGTGACGATCATCGTGTCCAATCCGCCCGGCGGCCCCGTAGACGTGATGCTGCGGGTGCTGGCCAACCGGCTGGGCGAAACCTGGAAGCAACCCGTGGTGGTCGAGAACCGGCCCGGGGCATCGGGCATCATCAGCACAGGCACCCTGGTCAAGGCGGCACCCGACGGCTATACCTTGGGCATGGTGGTGGCCTCGGCGGTGACCATCGTGCCGTTCGCCGTGGACAAGCTGCCCTACGATACGCTCAAAGACCTGCAACCCATCTCGCTGGTGGCCCGCACGCCTTTCATATTCGTGGTTCCCGCCAAAAGCCCCATTCGTACCTGGAACGACTTTGTCAGCGCCAGCAAGGCCCGCAACCTGACGGTGGGCTCGTTCTCCATCGGGACGGCATTTCACCTGGTGTGGGAACAGACCGCACGGCGCGCTGGCATCGAGGCGCTGTATGTACCGTCGTCGTCCTCGGGCAAGACCCAGAGCGATCTTATCGGCGGACAACTGGACGTGGCGCTGGACGCGCCGTCCAGCGCCAAAGGCCTGATAGACAGCGGCCGGCTGCGGGCCCTGGCCATTACCAGTCCACAGCGCTTCGCGGGTTTGCCCGACACGCCCACACTGGAAGAATCGGGGTTGCCAGGCTATGCCCCTCAGCCGTGGATCGGCTTGATGGCGCCGGCAGGCATACCCGCCGACCGCATCGCATTCATACAGAAGTCGGTGTCCGACGTCCTGCGCGAGCCCGGCATGCGCCAGCAGATGCAGCTCTTGGGCATGATCCCCGTCGGCAGCAGCCCCGAGGTATTGGCCGGCACCATCGAGTCCGACCGGGCCGAGATGAAACCCTTGATCAAGGAACTAGGCATTCGGCTGCAATAGGCGCCACCCCTGACAGGCGCAGCGTCAGCCTTCCTGCTTTGCCTCGATGCGTTTTTCCACGCGTCGCAACACGGCCAGCACGAACAAGGCGATCAACGTGCTGACCACGGCCGTGGCCTCGCGCCCCATGCCGGCCGCCACGCCGATGGCGGCCGTCATCCAGATGCTGGCCGAGGTGGTCAGCCCGTGGATCTCGCCCTCGCCGCTGAGCTTGATGATGGCGCCCGCGCCCAGGAAGCCGATGCCGGCGATCACGCCCTGCAGCACGCGGCTCAGGTCGCCGACCTGCATGCCGGCCTGCAGCGGCACCAGCACGAACAGCGCCGCACCCAGGGCCACCAGAATATGCGTGCGCAGGCCCGCGGCCTTGCCGCTGCGTTCGCGTTCGTAGCCCAGCAGCCCGCCCAGCACGAAAGCCACGCCCAGCCGCAGTACGATACGGGTGGCTTCGCCCACGTCGGGAATGTCGCTGAATTCGGTGTAGATGGTGGCCCAGATTTCTTGCCAGAGGGTCATGGCGGTGTCTCCTGGTGGGCGCGCGGGGCGGGTACGGCGGTACCGGCCAACGCCAGGCGCGCGCAACCATCATATCGGCTTCGCGCGGCCCACGGGTGTACGCCGTTATGCCGGCGAACCAGGCTGGCGGACCCTAGGCGCCAGCTAAGGTACAATGCCTCCCCGTTGCTAGCCATAGCGACACGTCGGGGCGTAGCGCAGCCTGGTAGCGCATCTGCTTTGGGAGCAGAGGGTCGCGAGTTCGAATCCCGCCGCCCCGACCAAGAATACAAGGGCTTACAGATTTCTCTGTAGGCCCTTTTTGTTTGCGCGAGCCCTGGCCCTGCTGCCGCGCCGCGCCGCCCCACACCATCGCGACCCTGCTGACGCCCATGGCGCCAGCGCCCGCCATCACGCCCGCGGCCATACGCACGGCTTATACCCCACCACGGAAATCGGTATTTCCCGCTACCTGCGCGGGATTCCTAGAATGGCTCGCGTCCGGCATGGTGAAAGTCACCTGAGATCAGCGCGGGCCAGCACTTCCCCTGCTCGCCGTCGGAAACGGTGGCCAGTCCCAAGAGAAGAAGAACGATGGAGACAACGACAATGCCCTCTCTTACCCGTGCGTGCGCCTGGGCTGGCGCCCTGGTCACCGCCCTGGCATGGCAAGCCGCTGCCGCGGCGAACACCGCGCCTGCCCCCAGTTATCCCACCAGGCCCGTGCATCTGATTGTTCCCTTCGCCCCGGGCGGCGTGACAGACCTGCTGGGACGCCTGGTGGGCGAACAATTGGCGGCGGCCTATGGCCAACCCGTGGTGATTGAGAACCGGCCCGGTGCCAGCGGCCATGTTGGCGGCCAATGGGTTGCCAAAAGCGCGCCCGATGGCTACACGCTGTTGCTGGGCACCATCGGCATCCATGCAGCCTACCGCAGTTACACCAAGCTGGCCTACGACCCGGCCGGGGAACTGCAGCCCATCTCTGTACTGGCGGAATCGCCCAACGTCGTATTGGTACCGGCAAGTTCGCCCTTCAAGACGTTCGGGCAATTGCTGGCCCATGAAAAATCCCATCCAGGCACCTTGAACTACGCGACGGCGGGGCCCGGTTCGTCGGTGCACATGGTGACGGCGCTATACGAAAAAATGATAGGCGCGAAGCTGAACTACATCCCCTACAAGGGCAGCGGCCCCGCGATGATCGACCTGATCGGCGGCAGAGTGGACGTCATGTTCGAGAATTTTCCCACCGGCTATCCCCATCTGCAGGGCGGCAAGGTGCGCGCACTGGCGGTCACAGGCAAGGACCGCAACCCGCTGTTGCCCGATGTCCCGACTGTCGCCGAGGCCGGCGTGCCGGGTTACGACGCGCAATCCTGGTTCACCCTGGCCACCGGCAGCGGCGTTCCCGCCGCGATCGTCGACAAGCTGTCGCGCGACCTGCACCGCATCATGGCCGTGGCCGAAATGCGGACCAAACTCAACGACCTGGGTATGACCATGGTGATGGATACGCCGGAACAGGCGCGCCAGGTCTTCGCCAGCGAAACCGCCAAGTGGACCAAAGTCATCGAAGCATCGGGCATCAAGCTCGACTGAAGGAGACCATCATCATGTGCAAACACATTGCAGGCGTCCTGTTTTCCTCTGCGCTGCTGGCCGCGTCGCTGCCGGCCTGCGCCGACGCGGCCACCGGCGGCTTCCCGGACCGCCCGCTTACCATCGTCGTTCCGTACCCCGCGGGCGGCTCGGCCGACGTGCTTACCCGCATCCTGGCCGACGGGTTGACGGCCCGCTACCGGCAACCGGTGGTGATCGAAAACCGCAGCGGTGCCGGCGGCCATATCGGCGCCGAATACATGATCAACGCGCCCAAGGATGGCTATACCTTGATGCTGGCCACCATCGCGCACAATGGCGCGTACGCCATGTACAAGAACCTGCGCTATGACCCACCCGCCGACCTGGTGCCGGTGGCCCTGTTTGCCGAAGCCCCCAATGTGCTGATGGTGCCGCTGGCCTCGCCGATCAAGTCGGTACAGGAACTGCTGGCGTCCGCGCGCGCGCACCCGGGCAAACTGAATTACGCATCGGCGGGGGTGGGTTCGGGAACGCACATGGCGGCAGAGCTCTTCAAGCACATGGCCAAGGTCGACATCGAGGCCATCCCCTTCAGGGGTGGCGCACCGGCGCTAGCTGCCCTGATGGGCGGGCAGGTCGACATGGACTTCGAAACCGGCGTCACCGCCCATCAGGCCATCGCTTCCGGCAAGGTGCGCGCGCTTGCGGTCACCGGCAAAGCTCGTTCGCCCTCTTTTCCCGAGTTGCCGACCGTCGCCGAATCCGGCGTGCCGGACTACGCCATGACGCTCTGGTACACCATTTCGGTTGCCACCGGCGTGCCGCAGGACATCATCGACAAACTCAATACCGATATCAATGCAGTGATCCGATCTCCGGCGTTCGCCAAACGCATGAACGATGCCGGTGTCGAGACCATCGTTAGCACGCCCGCCGAGGCCCGCGAACGCAACGAGCGCGAAGCTCGGCGCTGGACCGAAGTGATCCGCGCCGCCCACATTGAACTGGATTGACAGGACAAGCCGGCTGCGGTCGCACCAGGAAGCGCCATGAAAATCGCTGTTTTTACCAAGAACCGCACCAATCCCGCGTATACCGGTGCCCGGCTGGGCGCGGATCGCGCCGCGCATCGCCTGGGGGCCGAGACGATGCATTTCGTGCCCGAGACGCCCGACGACGCCGCGCAACAGAGCGCGTTGGTGGACCAGGCGCTGAAGTGGGCGCCAGACGCCGTCGTCATGTCGCCCGTGCATCCCACACGGGTCGATGCCGCTATCGGCCGCATTCACGCGGCCGGCATTCCCATTGTCGGTATGGTCAGCCCGGTAACGGCAGTGCCCTGCGTCTCTTTTGTCCATTCCGACGATTACCGCCTGGGGCTCGCCATCGCCCGACACCTGTTCGACCGCCTGGGCGGGCACGGCCAGATCCTGGTGATGAGCGGCCACGTCGATTCGCCCACTAGCATCGAACGGCTGCGCGGCTTTGCCGATGCCGTGGCCCAATACCCGGATATCTCGGTTGCAGGCACGGTGGCGGGCGACTACCTACGGCCAACCGCCCATGCGCGTGCGACCGAGTGGATTGCCCGCCACGGGGGCACCTGGCTGGACGGATGCCTGGTGGCCAATGACATCATGGCCTTGGGTGTCATCGATGCGCTTGAACAGGCCAGGCGCAAAGCGCTGATTGTCGGGGTCAATGCCATTCCCAAGGCTATTCCCGCGATCAAGCATGGGGTACTGCTGGCGACGGCCGATTTCAATGCCATGCGCATGGCCTACCTCGCCGCGGAATGCGCGGTGCGCCATCTGAATGGCGAAAGCGTGCCCGGCCGGATCGTCCTGCCGGTGCAGGTCGTCGATGCCAGCAACTGCCACCTGTGGGACCTTCCGTACCAGGATCGTTCCGTCCTGACACTTGCCGATTTGCCCCGCGACGCTCAGGTGCGCATCGTCGGGCCCGCCAGCCCCTTGCCCTGAAACCATCCGCGCGTCAGGGGGAGATCGACCGCGAAGCCATGGCCTCGGTATGGCGCAAGTGCTCGACCGTCAGGCGCCGGGCCTCGTCGACATTCTGGTCGCGGATGGCTTCATATAGGCTCAGATGCTGACGTATGGATTCTTTGCGCTCTTCCCATTCGGCGGTAAAGAAATAGCGGCACAAACGCAGCTCCAGCTCTTGAATGACGGAGAATGCCAGAGCGTTGCCGGCGGCCTGTGCAATAACCGTATGGAACTGGGAATTCACGCGCGAACTGCTGACGAAATCGTCGCGCTCCACGGCTAGCAGGCCTTCTTCCACCAGGGCGTACATCTGCTGCAAGTGCGTTGCGCGGCGCCGATGGGCCGCCATGGCGGTGATCTCGGGTTCGACAATCAGGCGCAACTCGAAGAGTTCATGCAACTCTTCCGTCGACAGGCTGCGCACATACGTGCCGCGACGCGGCGCCGACTCGACCCAACCCCGGCCTTCCAGCGCCTTCAAGGCTTCACGTACGGGGATCTTGCTGACGCCGAAGCGCTCGGCGAGCTCGTCGATCATCAAGCGCTCACCGGCGCGCAGCTTGCCGGTGACGATTTC
>DASPIV010000537.1:0-6029 GCA_035628955.1 Bordetella sp. | reverse complement strand
ATCTAGGCCGCTACCGATATGGCCTGCCGGGCTGCCGCCTATGAAGCTGCCCAGCCGGATAGCATGGCTGTGCAAAACTTGCGAACGACCGGCTCGCAGCGGGGCGGCCTGCCACCGCTGATCCACGGCCATTGGATCTATCCACAGAGTTATTCCCATAGTTACCCACAGGCCTGCAATTAACCCTAGAGCGATAGCATGCGCAATAGACGAACGACCGGGGGCGAAGTCCAGCACCGGCCCTCAGAAATGACAACGCCCCGGAGCCTTACGGCCTCGGGGCGTTGCAGCCAGGATAGCCTGGCTTGCGGGAAAGCGGGATTCCCCGACTTAAAGCGGACGAATATCGGCCGCCTGAGGCCCTTTCGGACCATCTTTGACTTCGAACTCCACTTCCTGGCCTTCATTCAGGCTGCGGTAGCCGCGTCCCTGAATAGCCGAGAAATGCGCGAATACGTCGGTACCGCCGGCATCCGGTGTGATGAAGCCGAAACCTTTATCGGCGTTGAACCATTTGACCTTGCCCTTCTGAACCATTGTGTAGCGTCCTGGTAATAATAACGAGTGCAAGTGAATCAAGGACGCCAACGCGTATAAGGCCTGTGCAGCACTTGAATCAACCGCGAAAGTCAGCATACTCACGCGACTTGGACTGAACAAATAGTTGTTTACCCCTATGTGGCTTTTTTCCAATGCCTGCGCAGGGAAATATGCCTGTCAAACAACGCCAGCCATGGCCGCCGTTAATGGGATACTTACGCGGTTTCTTCCCCCTTCATTTACCAAGCTGCTTCATTGCCATGATCCGATCCAAGCTGCCAGATGTAGGTACGACTATTTTCACTGTCATGAGCCGGCTGGCTATCGAGCACCAGGCCATCAACCTGGGGCAGGGCTTTCCCGATTTCGACCCCGACCCCAAACTTTGCGAACTGGTCACCCGCGCCATGAGCGCCGGCCACAATCAGTATCCGTATATGCCGGGAGTTGCTCCCTTGCGCCAGGCCATCGCCGAGAAAACTCAGGCGCTATATGGTCGCGCTTATGATCCCGAAACCGAAATCACCGTAACCAGCGGGGCCACCGAGGCTCTGATGGCCACGGTGCTGGCGGCCGTCAATAGCGGTGACGAGGCCGTGGTGATCGAACCGTGCTACGACTCATACCTGCCGGCCATCCGGCTGGCTGGCGGCACCGCGGTACCCGTGCCGCTACGGGCACCCACGCAAGACGACCCGTACTACCGCATCGACTGGCAGCGCGTGCGCGACGCCATCACCTCACGTACGCGCCTGCTGATGCTGAATTTCCCGCACAACCCCACAGGCGCGGTGCTGGACGATAGTGACCTGGACGCCTTGGAGAGTATCGTGCGCGATACCGGGGTGCTGCTATTGTCCGACGAGGTCTACGAACATATCGTGTTCGATGGCAAGCCGCATGCCAGCCTGGCGCGACGGCCGCTGCTGGCCGAGCATGCTTTCGTGATCTCGTCGTTCGGCAAGACCTACCATACGACCGGCTGGAAAGTAGGCTATTGCTGCGCCCCCCGGCAACTTAGCGCAGAGCTGCGCAAAGTGCACCAGTTCATGGTGTTCACGGTATCGTCGCCCATGCAGTTTGCATTGGCCGAATATATGCGCGACCCCGAGCCGTACAGCAATCTGCCCGCGTTCTATCAGGCCAAGCGCGACCGCCTGGCTGCCGGTCTGGCCGCTACGCGCTTTACGCCTTTACCCAGCCCGGGCACATTCTTCATGCTGGCCGACTACCGCGGCATCTCGAAGCAATCCGAGGCGGACTTCGCACGCGACCTGACGCTACAGCATGGCGTTACGGTGATACCTGTATCGGCTTTCTACCAACATCCCGACGCCGAACAGTCCAACCACCAATTGGTGCGGTTCTGCTTTGCCAAGAAAGATGCCACGCTGGACATGGCCATCGAACGATTGGCAGGTGTATAGCCAAAAAAAGGGGCCGGATGGGTCTCCATGCGGCCAGGCAATGCCGATGCCGCAGGCTCAAGCGACGGCTTTGCGGGCCTGTCGGCGTTCGCGAATACGCCGCATCGATTGCGGGACGATGACGACGGCTATGGCGGCAATCCACAAGCCTACCGCGACTGAACTGGCGTACAGCACGGATATGTCGCCATCGGTAATGGACAGCGCGCGCCGCAGGTTCTGTTCCATCATGTCGCCCAACACGACGCCCAGCACCAGTGGCGCCATAGGTACCCCGAACTTGCGCAGGAAGTAGCCGATCGTACCGATGCCCACCACCATCAGCAGATCGAAGGTGCCCGAGTTGATCGCATATACGCCGATATAGCTGATGCTGAGAATGCCCGGCACCATCAGCCAGCCCGGCACCGACAATACCTTGGAAAACACGCGCACCATGGGTACGTTCATCAAGAACAGCATCACGTTGGCGATGAACAGCGAAGCGATCAGGCCCCACACCAGTTCGGGCTTGGTCTCAAACAGCACCGGACCCGGCGTGATGTTGTAGAGCGTCAGCGCCCCCATCATGACCGCCGTGGTTCCCGAACCCGGCACACCCAGCGTCAACATGGGCACGAACGAACCGATGGCCGACGCCGTGGCGGCCGACTCGGGCGCGACCAGGCCACGCATGTCGCCCTTGCCGAACTTTGCGTTGGGGTCCTTGTTTTCGATAATGCGCTTTTCTTGCGAGTATGCGACGGCTGCGGCTACGCTGGCGCCGGCACCAGGCAGCACGCCTACGCCGAACCCGACCAGCGAACTGCGCACGATGCTCCACCAGGTGAAGGCCAGTTCTTTCAGGTTGAACAATTTGCGGCCGCTGGGCTTGACCTCGACGCTATGGCCAGCGACGACTTTTTCAAGCATTTCCAACATTTCAGCCATCGCAAATAGCGCGATGACCACCACCACGAAATCGACACCGTCGGCCAAGTGCACCGAATCGAAGGTGTAGCGATAGACCCCCGAATTGGAATCGACCCCGATTACCGAGATGCCCAGGCCTATCATGGCGGCCAGTACGCCCTTGATGGGTTGCTTGCCCAGCAGGCTGGTCAGGCAGCAGAACGCGAACACCATCAGCACGAAATATTCGGCTGGCCCGAATGCCAGCGCCCATTTGGCCAGCAGGGGGGCCAGCAGGATGATGCCGGTGACCGACACGATGGCACCCACGAACGCCGAAGCAGCCGACAAGGACAGCGCCACATTGGCCAAGCCCTGCCGGGCCAGGGGATAGCCATCGAGCGTAGTCATGATGGCACTGGCCTCGCCGGGCACGTTGAGCAGGATCGAGGTGATGCGTCCCCCGTATTCTGCCCCCACATACACCGCGGCCAGCAGGATCAGCGCGGTTTCCGGCGGCAGATTCATGGCGAACGCAATGGGGATCAACATTGCCACGCCGTTGATGGGGCCCAGGCCGGGCAATACCCCGACCATGGTGCCGATGAACGAACCAATGGCCGCAACCAACAGGTTGGTCAGCGAGAAAGCAACGCCGAAGCCTATGGACAAGTGGTCGACGATGGAGCTCATAGCAGGTCTCCCAGCAGGCCGGTGGGCAGGACCACGTCCAGCGCCTTGTCAAACAACAGAAAGAAAAACACGCCCATCACCACGCCGCCGAGTATGCATTTGAGCCATGCGCCACCGAACAGGCGGCCCACGAAAATCGTCATCAAGGCAGTGGCGATGATGAATCCGAGCCACTGGAACAGAAATGCGTAGCCGGCAGCCCCCAGCACCATCAGCGCAATACGCGAGTTCGCGCCCACCGGGTTCGCGTGGACGGGGTTGCCGCCCTTGATGGCCAGGCGTAACCCGCACAGGCCGATAATGAGTGCCACCAGCATTGGGAAAGCACGCGGCCCCACGGGCTCGTAGGCAAAGGGAGCTTCGATGCCCCAGCCTGCCCATGTCATGAAGGCGGCCAGGATCAGGGCGAAAATGCCCAAAGTTCGATCATTCATGACCAAAGTGTCCAGAAATCGGAAAGCCGCCACGCCGGTAGTGACTCGGGGATGCGGCGGCATGGAACAGGGCGGCAGGCGCCGCCCCCAAGTGCTTATTTCTTGATCAGCCCGAAGCTGTCGGCCAGTTCGCGGTATTTCTGCACGCGTTCTTTGACGTAGGCGTCGAGTTCAGGGCCGGTCTTGTTGAACGGAAACAGCCCTTGCTGTTCGCGCAGCTTGGCGTACTCCGGCGATTCCATGGTCTTGTTGAAGGCATCTACCCAGAACTGGTAGTCTTTGTCGGACACCTTGGGGCCTACGTAAAAGCCACGGATGATGGGCCAATCGATGTCGTAGCCCTGTTCCTTCGCGGTGGGAACCGAGTTCAGCTTGCCGGGCAGGCGCTCGCTGTTGAACACCGCCAGCACGCGTATCGGCGCGCCGCCTTCGAGCATGGTGAAGGCTTCGGCCGCATCGCCCATGTAGGCCTGGATGTGTCCGCCGCGCAGCGCCGTGACGGCCTCGCCGCCGCCTTCGAATGCCACGAAGCGCATCTTGCGGAAGTCGACCCCCGCCGCCTTGGCGGTCAGGGCGGCTTTCATCCAATCTTGGCTGCCCACCGTACCGCCCGCGCCCAGCACTATTTTGGTCGGGTCTTTCTTGAAGGCCTCCATCAGGCTCTTCAGGTCGGTATAGGGCGAATCGTTGCGCACCACGGCCACGCCGTAGTCGGTACCGATGCCAGCCAGCCAGCGCACGTCGTTGACGTTGTACTTGCCGAACTTGCCTTGCGCCAGGTTCAGCAGCGAACCGCCCGAAAACGCCACGATGGTGCCGGGTTCGTCGGGATGCTGGGCGACGATGTTGTTGTACGCCACGGCACCTATGCCGCCCGGCATGTAGACGATGCGCATGGATTCTTTCAGCGCACCGCTGTGCTTGAGGCCTTCGGTGGCCAAGCGGCAGGTCAGGTCGAAGCCGCCGCCTGGCTGGGCCGGCGCAATGCACTCGGGGCGGCGCGGTTCGTCGGCCGCGTCGGCGCCCATGCCCATGAACAGCGCACAAGCGCCCAGAACCGCCGCCAGGCGGGCTTTCAGGAAAGTATGCATTCTTGCGGTCTCCGTGAATGGCTTTTTGGTGTCATCGTTTGCGGGCCAGGCCGTGTATGGCGCGGCCAGGGCTGACGGATCAGAACCGTAACCAACGCAGGCTTTCCGGAAGCTTTCAGATCCCCGCAATTTGATGCCGCAACGCAGCATTCGGGAATGAACCAAGGGTAAACACCAATGCCGCGCGCAGGCCCGGCAAGGGCGCACGGTTCTCCAGCACCATCTTGCCCCCGTGAATTTCGACGATGGTGCCCACGATGGCCAGGCCCAGGCCGGCGCCAGGCTTGTTCTTGCCGGCAGCACCCCGGCGAAACCTCACGCTGGCCCGGGCGATGTCTTCGGCCGACATACCGGGCCCGCTGTCTTCCACGGTGACCCGGGCGTAGCGTTCGTCGGCATAGACCCGTACCGTGACCTGGCTGGCCGGGGGGGTATAGCGGATGGCGTTGTCCAACAGGTTGCTCAGGGCCTCGCGCAGCAGCCAGTCGACCCCCTGGATGCGCACCGGCAGGCTGGAAGCCTCGAGGCCCAAGTCCAGTTGGCGGTTCCGCGCGGCGGGCAACAGGGCGCGGATGACCCCCTGCGCGACCTCGGCAAGGTCCACGGGTCCGGGTGCCAGGCCCCCTTCGGCCAAGGAGGCATCCTTGGCCCGCGCCAGGGCCAGCATCTGGTTGGTGGTGCGCACGGCGCGATCCAGGCCGTCCTGCATGGCCAACAGCACCGACCGTACTTCCTGGGGGTCGGATTCGCGCAAGGCGTAAGCGGTCTGGGTACGCAAAATCGACAGCGGCGTACGCAATTGGTGCGAGGCGTCATCCAAGAACTGCCGCTGCAGCCTCGCCTGAGCCGCAAAACGGGCCATGTGGAGGTTTATGGCGTCGGCCAGGGGTACGACCTCACCAGGGATGTCTGGCGCCTCTACGGGGCTCAGATCGTCTGCCGACCGCCTTTCG
>DASPIV010000536.1:0-2339 GCA_035628955.1 Bordetella sp. | reverse complement strand
GCCCGCACTATTCCGTCTTGCACCAGTGTGGCCGAGCAGTCATGAAAAGCGGCATTGATTCCTAATGTGTACATGGGGGTTCCTTTTGCATCTCCGGTCGCCCGTCAGGCCGCCGCACCCGCCGGCATGTCCGGCCGCTGTTGCGCCAGCAGCTCGCGCGCCGCGGCGGCAACGCGCGCCGGGGCCACTTTCACCAGGCACGCATGGTGGCCTTGCGGGCAGACACTGCGATAGCAGTACTTGCACGGCACGTCGTGATAAAGCACTCGATTGGGCACTTGCCAGGGGGTGTGCTGGGGATTGGTCAGCGCGTACAGGTCGACCACGGGCACGCCCAGGGCGGCTGCCATGTGAGCCGGGCCGCTGTTGTTGCACACCAGTACGGCGGCGCCTTCGATGGCGGCGGCCAGCTCGCCCAATGTCAGTTCGCCGCACAGGTCGACCAGCCCGGGCGCCATCTGCCGCTGCGCGTCCAGTGCACCGCCCAGGCCGCGCTCGCTGGCGGTGCCCAGAAGCAATATGCGCCGCCCTTCGCCGCGCATGGCGGCGATTACCTGCGCATACTGGGCGGCCGGATAGCGCCGCGAGGCGGCACTGGCCCCGCCATGCACGGCGATCCAGCCATCGCGCTCCGTGATCCCGGCCGCATCCAGCCGCTGGTGCAAGGCTGCCCGGTCACACTGACGGACCCGCCAGGCCAGCGCGGTGTCGGCCGCGGTGGCACCCACCGAGGCAACCAGGTCCAGTTGCCGCTGCACCTCGTGCCGCACACCTTGCTCGGGCTCGCGTTCGCGCACCCAATCGGTCAGCAGCCGATAGGGATTCTCGCGGCTGTGCGCCAGCACCCGTGGAATGCCGGCCAGATGGCACAGCAAGGCCGCCGGCAGCGCGCTCTGGCTGTACACCGTGAAGACGACCGCGGCATCGAACTGGCCTGCCCTCAGGCGCTCGATCATCTGCAGGTCGGCCCGATTGCCGGTGGCATCATTCTTTACCCAGGCGGCGTCGTAGCGCAGCACTTCATCGACATCGGGCAGGAACGAGGCCGCCGACGCGCCCGACGAACTGGCCAGCAATGCCAGTTGCGGGCGGCCTTGCAAGGCCTTGAGCGCACGCATGGCGGGGGTGGTCATCAGCACGTCGCCCAGATTGTCCAGGCGTACGCAGAGAATGCGGCGGGCGCCGGCCCAGGCAACTTGGGCGTCTGTCATGCGGCCTCCCGGCGCGGGTGCCGCATGGCCGTGGCCACATGCCGGGCTGCCTGCTGCAGGTTCTGAGCGCGCGCCGCTGGATTGCGCCAGCGCCCCTTCTGCCATTCTGTTTCATTGCCCACGTCCAGCAACAGCGTACGGCAGCCCGCGCGATTCCCGGCCTCGACGTCGTCCAGGATGTCGCCGATGAACCAGGATTGCGCCAGGTCGACCCGATGGTCGTGCGCCGCTTGCAGCAACAGCCCCGGCTGCGGCTTGCGGCAGGCACAAACCTTCGTATAAGCGGGCACGACACCCTGCGGGTGATGGGGGCACCAGTAAAAGCCGGCCAGGCGCGCATCAGCGGCACGGAACAGGGTGTCCAGGCGCGCTTGTACACCAGCCAGCGCCTGGCGCTCGAAGTACCCCAATGCCACGCCGGGCTGGTTGCTGATCACGATCAGCGGCACGCCCAGGGTGCCCAGCACGCGCAATGCCTCTGCCGCACGGGGCGCATAAGCCATGCGTGCGGGGTCGACGTTGTAGGGGTCGTCGGCCAGCACCGTGCCGTCCTTGTCCAGGAATACCGCCGGGGTCAGGGCCATGAGGTTTCCTTCATGGGCAGCACCATGACCTCGGGCACGACCGTCTCGGGCGGCTGAGTCAGCACGAAGCGCACCGCACGCGCGACATTCTCCGGGTCCTGCAGGCAACTGGTATCGATATCCGGAAAGCGGTCCAACAGGAACGGCGTGCGCATGCCGCCCGCAATGACCGCACTGACTTTCAGCCCCATGCCGCGCAGCTCGGCGTGCAGCGCGTGCGACAACCCCATCAAGCCCCACTTCGACGCATGGTAGGCGCTGGCGTTGGGCCACGCCCGCCGTGCCGCCGTCGAGGCGATATTCACGATATGCCCATGCGGTGCCAGGCGGTTCTTGGCCAGCTTGGCCATCAGGAAAGGCCCGGTCAGATTGGTGCGCAGCACGCGTTCCCAGGCGTCCACTTCCAATTCGTCGATGGATGCCGTCACGTCCACGCCGGCATTGTTGATCACGGCGTCCAGCTTTCCGTATCGCTCCACGGCCAGGTCCAGCGCCGCGGACACCTGCCGGGGATCGCCCACGTCCATGACTGCCGCGCAGGCCG